>JACADX010000435.1 GCA_013389125.1 Parvularculaceae bacterium
CTTTCTCATCCGGCGGAGACTGGCCGAACCCGTCGACGAAAAAAAGAGCCCGGCGGCAATGGCTCATGTCCGCCGGGCAGTGGGAGGGTCCACAAGAAGGTGTCCGTCAAATTGTCAAGCGACCCGGTCGAGCATCAGCCCGGCGTCGACGTCGCTCCTTACGTCGTCGCGGACGCCGCGGATGAGGTCGATGAAAACCTCCTGTGGCCATTCATTGACGATCTCGCCCGTGTCGACGTCGATCGCCCGATAGACGAAATCAGCTGAGGATTCCGATCGCGAGATCGAAAGCCGCGTATTGGCGCCGAGGACGCGGGCGACGGCCTCGCGCACTTCGGCGAGCCGGTCGGCGGAGCGCGCCTTGGCCGCTTCGGCGCGCGCCGCGACTTCGGCGTTCAGCGCCTTGCGCCGTTCGGCGAGCGCCTCGTTTCTCTACTCTCCCGAGCGATCGGCGCGGGGAGCGGAATGCGATTGCAGCAATGCGTTCACTTCCATTGTTCCCTGCCCGCCGCCGCGTCAGCGACCGACGCGGCGGCTTTCAGAGCCCCCTTTAGGCGAACAGCGCGAGAATCGCGTTCGGCGCGGCGTTCGCGATCGAAAGCGTCTGGATCGCGAGCTGCTGCTGCACCTGCAACGCCTGCAGCCGCGAGCTTTCCTTGGCGAGATCGGCGTCGGTCAGATTGCCGATCGAGATTTCGAGCGCGTCGGAAATGCGCGACATCAGTCGGTCCTGCAGGGCGAGCGACTTCGAGCCCGACCCGAGATTGGCAAGCGCCGGCGACAAGGCGTCGATCGCCGTCGTCAGCGCCGTGATCTCGGCCTGCGCCGTCGCGGCGTCGGTCAGCGGATCTGCGCCGGTCGCGACGTTGATGATGCCGCCGCCGACCGAGAGATCCTGCGCCGCGACGGTGATCGTCTGCGTGCCGTCGGTCGAGGCGACGACGACGAGGTCGGAGGCGCCCGAAGCGATCAAGTTGCGGCCGCCGACATCGGCGCTATCGACAAGGCGCGTGATCTGGTCGCGAAGACTTGCATATTGTTCGCTGAGGACGGTGCGCTGTTCCGCCGTCAGCGAGGTGTCCGCCGCCTGGCTCGCGACCGCCTTCATCTGCACGAGGATGTCGGAAATCGACTCGCCCGCCGCAAGCGCGACATCGACCGCCGACTGGCCGACGCGAAGCCCTTGCTGGACAGGCTCGATCGAGGCGAGTTCGGCGCGCTGCTGCTGCGCGAGCGCATAGATCGCCGGATTGTCCTTGGCGCTTGAAACCTGCTTGCCGGTCGAAACGCGGCGCTGGACCTCGCTGAGCTGGTCGGTGATGCGGTTGAGGTTTTGAAGAGCGACGAGCGCGCCCGGATTCGTCGAGACGTTGTTGACCATCGGTCAGCTCCCATTCTGGGTCCAAGAGCGATTTTTCGCTCCCCCGGACTTGCGCGGCCCGCGCAATCCCGGCGCGACATGACGAGCAAGTAATCTGCCGTTTAGGGAATTCTTCAGAATGGTTGCCTGTTGACCTTGCAGGCGCGGTCTTTCGCGGATTTTCAGGTAATGCTAATGATTTGTAAACGGAGTTTCAGGCCTCAGTCGGCGGATTCTGCCGGGCAAAAGCTGCCGACCGGCAATATCTTGCGGCCCGCTTTCGGGCGAAGGCGGACCTTAATCGTCGCCGACGAAAACCGTGTCGCCGCCGACAATCGTCCGCAGGACGCGGATGCCGCCGATCGAAATATCGTCCGCCCTGGTCGGATCGCCGGACAGGACGACGAGGTCAGCGAGCTTTCCGGCCTCGATCGTCCCGACCCTGTCCTCCATGAAGCCGGCATAGGCGTTCGCCGCGGTATAGGCGAAGAGCGCTTCCTCGCCGGCGATCTTTTCCGCAGGAACCCAGCCGCCCGGATTAAGACCGTCCGTCGTTCGGCGGAACATCGCCGCGTCAATGCCCAGCAAGGGATCGAGCGGCGCGACCGGCCAGTCGGACCCGAAGGTCAAAAGGGCGCCGGCGTCGAGCAGCGAGCGGAAGGCGTAAGTCGTCTTGATCGCTTCAGGCCCGATGCGCTTTTCCGCCCAGCGCCCGTCGTCGGCGGCGTGGTAAGGCTGCATCGACGCGATGATATCGCCTTCGCCGAAACGCGCGATCGCCGCGGGCGTCAGGTGCTGCGCATGTTCGACGCGGAACCGCTTCGCGCGCAAGGCCTTGCCGCCGATCGCTCGATACGCGTCGAGGAGGACGTCGTTCGCCTTCTCGCCGATCGCGTGGATGGTGACGTGAAGGCCCGCGGCGTCGGCCGATCGGGCCCATTCCGCCAGCTGCTCCGGCGGCTGCAGCGTAAGGCCTGCGGTGTCGGCGTCGACATAGTTCTCATAGCGCCAGGCGGTGCGGGAGCCGAGCGAACCGTCGACATAGCCTTTGACGCCGCCCCAGCGCAGCGTATCGTCCCCGCGGCCGTTCGCATCGACGAACGCTTCAAGTTCAGCCCAGTTCGCGAGCGGCGCAAAGACATAGACGCGAAGCTTCATCGCGCCGTCGTCCCGGAGCCTCTTGAACGCCTTCAGATTGGCGAGGCCCCCCGCCGGCAGCGGCATGTCGTGGACTTGCGTCACGCCGTGCGCGAAGGCTTCCGCCTGTCCGCGCTGGAACGCCTCGGCGCGCTGTTCGTCCGTCGGCGGCGGAATGACGCGCTCGACAAGCTCCATCGCTTTGTCCTTGACAATGCCGGTGAGTCGGCCGCCGGCGCGCCC
>JACADX010000453.1 GCA_013389125.1 Parvularculaceae bacterium
GGCGAAGACGCGCAGCTGCAATGGGCCCGCGCCGCGGCGGCGGAGCTGAAATCGAACTTCGATTACGACAAGCTCTCGCTCGAAGCGAAAACCTCCTACGACGTCTGGCTCTACCAGCTGGAGCGCGCGGAGGCGGCGGCGAAATTCCGGCGCAGCCAATATGTCTTTACGCAGATGCAAGGGCCGCAGGCGTTCCTGCCGCAGTTCCTGATCGCCTTCCACAAGGTCGAGGACGCATCCGACATTGAGGCTTACATCGCGCGCATCGGCGGGGTCGCGCGCGGAATCGATCAGCTTCTCGCGCGCGCCAAGGCCGGCGCCGCCGAAGGCGTCCGCCCGCCGCGCTTCTCCTATGACGGCGTCATCGCGCAATCGAAAAACGTCATCGCCGGGGCGCCGTTCGGCGCCGGCGCCGACAGTCCCGTCTGGGCCGACGTCAGGGCTGAAATCAAGGGCCTTCTCGACGCCGGGAAGATCGACGCGGCGAAAGCCGCCGGCCTTGAAGACGCCGCCAAGGCGGCGCTCGTCGAAAAGCTCGGGCCGTCCTATGCGGCGCTCATCGCGTGGTTTGAAACCGACAAGGCGAATGCGGACGAAATTGCGACCGGCGTCGGCAAGCTCCCCGACGGCGCCGCCTTTTACAAGGAGCGCCTCGAAGCTTCGACGACGACCGACATGACCGCCGAAGAGATCCATGAATTCGGCCTTTCCGAGGTCGCGCGCATTCACGCCGAAATGGAGACGATCAAGGCGGCGGTCGGCTTTGACGGCTCCCTGCAGGACTTCTTCAAATTCATGCGCGAGGACGACCGCTTTTTCTTTCCGGATACGGATGAAGGCCGGCAAGCCTATATCGATGAAGCGACGGCGCGCCTCAACTTCATCAAGGAGCGGCTCCCCGACTATTTCGGCCTGCTGCCGAAGGCTGATCTTGTCGTCAGGCGCGTCGAGCCGTTTCGCGAACAGAAGGGCGCCGCGCAGCATTATTTCCCGGGAACGCCCGACGGGACGCGTCCGGGCGTTTATTACGCGCATCTTTCCGACATGCGCGCGATGCCGAAGCATCAGCTCGAAGTCGTCGCCTATCACGAGGGAAATCCCGGCCATCACATGCAGATTTCGATCGCGCAGGAGCTGACCGGCGTTCCGCGCTTCAGGACGCAGGCGGGGTTCACCGCCTACAGCGAAGGCTGGGGGCTTTATTCCGAAAAACTCGCCAAGGAGATGGGCGCCTATCAAGACCCCTATTCCGATTTCGGGCGGCTTTCGACCGAGCTCTGGCGCGCGATCCGCCTCGTCATCGACAGCGGCGTTCATTCCAAAGGCTGGACCGAACAACAGGCGGTCGATTATTTCATCGCCAATTCGCCCTCGGCGGAGGGCGCGATCCGTTCGGAAGTCCAGCGCTATATCGTTTGGCCGGGCCAGGCGACCGCCTACAAGGTCGGCATGCGGAAGATCGAAGAGCTCCGAGCGATGGCGGAAGCCGAACTCGGCGACAAATTCGACATCAAGGAATTCCACGACGCGACGCTCGGCGGCGGGGCGCTGCCCTTGAGCGTTCTTGAACGCCGCATCAACGAATGGGTCGCGGCCGAGAAGGGCTGATGGCGTCGCCGCCGGTTCTTCTTTTCGATCTCGGCGGCGTCATCGTCGACTTTCGCGGCGGCGAGGGCATGGACGCCGTCACCCTGGGCGCTTACGGCGTCGACTTCTGCCGGGATCACTGGTGGCGGCTTCCCGAGCTCGACAGGCTCGAGCGCGGCGCGATTGCGCCGGAAGAATTCGCGGCGGCGTTCATCGCGCGCTGGCGGCTCGACCTTGATCCTTCCGCCTTCGTTCACGCGTTCAAGCATTGGGTCTTCGGCGTTTATGACGGCGCGCCGGAAATATTGGCCATGCTCCGGCGCCGCCGCCGCGTCGCCTGTCTCAGCAATGTCAATTCCGCGCACTGGGAGCGCTGCGTCGAACTCGGCGTCGACCGATTGTTCGACGCGTGCTTCCTGTCTCATGAACTCGGGCTGCGAAAACCGGAGCCGGCGGTCTACGAAGAAGTCTCAAAGCGCCTCGGCGTTCCGCCGGGCGACATCCATTTCTTCGACGACGTTCCGGCGAATGTCGAAGCCGCGCGCGCCGGCGGGATGAACGCCGCGCTCGTCAGGAAAGGCGAACTCGAAGAGGCGCTCGTGGCCTGCGGGCTTCTTTGACCCCGCGTCTTAGGGCGCGCGCAATTCGCGCCATTCGGGATGGCGGTCGAACAAGCGCCCGACATAGGGGCAGACCGGATCGACTTTGAGGCCGCGTTCCTTCGCGTCCTTGACCGCCTGCTTGACGAGCGCGAGAGCGACGCCGCCGCCGCGCGCTTCGATCGGGACGAATGTCGATTTGATGATCATGGAATCGCCGGCGCCGAGCGTATAGACGAGTTCGGCTTCGCCGGCGCTCGTGTTCGTCCAGTAGCGCCCGCGCCTGCTCTTTTCCGCGTGGGCGATTGTGATCGCGCCGGTTTTCTTGGTTCGAACGCCCGCCGCCTTGCTCATGCCGTTTCCTGCCGCCGACATCGCCCTGGGCGATTTCTCGGCTTCAAATCTTTCCGATTCTGAATTTGTCGGTTCCGGCGTGTTCGGGGTCAAGGCGCTCTCCTTGATGCTCTACGCGACAACAGCCACCCCGCTATCTTGTTCGCCTCTTTGAGTGAATTATTCAAGTCACATTCCCATGAAATTTTCACGAACCATCCGTGACGCCGCAGCGCAGCAATCGTCTCGCGGTCGCGTTCGATATTGCGCGCGATCTTGCGGCGCCAATAGGCTGCGTTCGTTTTCGGGAGCCGCCGGCCGCGCGGGCAGTCATGGCCGTGCCAGAAACATCCGTGCACGAATATGACGGCGCGATACTTCGGAAAGACCATGTCCGGCTTGCCGGGGAGATCCCTGGCGTTGAGGCGATAGCGAAAGCCCATCTTGTGCAGCGCCTTCCGCAGCGCGCGTTCCGGACCGGTGTTTTCGCTTTTCACCGCGCGCATGATCACGGAGCGCTTTTCCGGCGAGAAGACGTCGGTCCGCTTGCGGGCGCGGGTCACGCCGCCCCCCGCCGGGCGTGAAGGGCGGGCTCCAGCCCCAACCGCGCAAGGAACGCGACCCCCCGCCGCGAAACGCC
>JACADX010000461.1 GCA_013389125.1 Parvularculaceae bacterium
ATCTGACATCTGACACCTGAAACCTGGCGCCGGACATCTGCTCACCTCCGATCCGTCGGCAGGCATTCCCCGCTCACGGGATTGCCGACGACTTGGCGCGACATCCAATAATCGACAGCTTCGCGGCATTCGGCTTCCGTCGCGAAGGTCCCGATGATCTCTGGTTCGCCGCTCGCGCCGGGCGAGAGGTATCCATGGCCGGTCCAGTAAAAGTCGGCGGCGGATGCGGCGTCCTTCCCTGTCGCGCACGCGGCGAGCGCGAGGGCGAGAACAACCCATCTCAAACGAAAGAAAAGCTCCATGGCGAACGCTCCCTTCCACGCCGTTGGCCGTCAAACGCTATAATCATGGCGATTGCGGTTCAATGTGACGGCGGGGTCACCCGAATTTCCCTCGCAAGTGCGGAATGCGCGCCCCGAAACGAGCCGGCCGGCAAGCGATCCGGCGTGAGGCGCCCTGATATATTCAGCTTGGCGCGAAGGCGCTGGGACGAAAAACCCGGCGCTTTCGCCCGGTCCGTTCGTTTGGCGCGAAGGCGCCGGGATGAAAAAACCCGGCGCCTTCGCGCCGGGTTTTCGAGACTTGCGCCCTTGAAGAGCGAAACGGGTGGAAGGTTATTCCCGAGACCGCCGGGCGCTCCTTGCGGAGATTTTCCGGTCGATCGCCCCTTCTTAGAACGCTGCAAAACCCGAGTTCGGCAGCATTTCGGCGTTCAGGGACGCAACATAACGCCTGAAGAGAGCTTAGGCAGCCTTCTTCTTGCGGCGGGCCTTCCGGCGTTTCTTCTTGGCCGGGGCTTTCGCTTTCGCCTTGCGCTTCGTTCTGCGCTTGGTCGTTCTCTTCGCAGCCGTTTTCTTGGCCGCTTTTCTCTTCTTCCGTCTGACCGCCATGGTCTTACCTCCGAGTAGCTAACGGAAGCTCGACGTTAACTCAATTTGCTAAAAAAGTATTCAATCGAGCGCGAACGAATCATCCGTGCAAGCGAATTTTGTCGATTTTTTTGCGATTTTCCGATTCGAGCGCATCAAAAATGCATCATAAAACGAGTCGCAGCGCGCATTTTTGAGTCGAATCTCGGGAATTGAGGCTGCGTGATTCGTTTTTCGCCG
This sequence comes from Parvularculaceae bacterium, assembly GCA_013389125.1. Taxonomy (GTDB): domain Bacteria; phylum Pseudomonadota; class Alphaproteobacteria; order Caulobacterales; family Parvularculaceae; genus Amphiplicatus. Next base: position 1,110 of record JACADX010000461.1, read on the forward strand.
CCGCGTCGCGCGCGTCAGAACGGAATTTCGTCGTCGAGCTCGAAGGATTGGCCGCCGCTTGCGGGAATTTGCTCGCGCCCGCCGCCGAAGTCGCCGGATCCGCCGTCGCGGCGTCCGTCGAGCATCGTCAGCGCCGAATTGAAGTTCTGAAGCACGATCTCGGTCGTGTATTTTTCAACGCCGCTCTGATCGGTCCATTTGCGGGTCTGAAGCTGGCCCTCAAGATAAACCTTCGTGCCCTTCCTGAGATACTGCTCGGCGACGCGCGCGAGGCCCTCGTTGAAGATAACAACGCGATGCCATTCGGTTTTTTCGCGCCGTTCGCCCGTGTTCTTGTCGCGCCAGCTATCGGACGTCGCGACCGACAGATTGACGATCGACTTGCCGTCCTGCGTCTTGCGCACTTCCGGATCCTTGCCGAGATTGCCGACGAGAATGACCTTGTTGACGCTGCCTGCCATCCGAAAATCTCCCGAAAAAAATGCGCGCGGCGAACAAACCCTCGATTCGGCCCGCGCCGACCAATTCCTTTTCCCCAAACGCGGAAGCCGGGATTTCCGCGGGTTTTGAAGGACGAGCGTCAGAATGTTCACATCTTGTTCTTGCCGTCAACCGGCAATTGCGGTTAAGTCCGCGCGCGTTTCACCCATCTCATTCCCTTAGTCGCAACTGGCCGCATGTCTCTCAAATCAATCCGCGTCGTCGGCGCCCGCGAGCACAATCTGAAAAACGTCACGCTGGAGATCCCGCGCGACCAGCTCGTCGTGATGACGGGCCTGTCGGGTTCCGGGAAATCCTCGCTCGCCTTCGACACGATCTACGCCGAGGGGCAGAGGCGGTATGTCGAGAGCCTTTCCGCCTACGCCCGCCAGTTCCTCGAACTGATGCAAAAGCCCGACGTCGACCAGATCGAGGGCCTCTCCCCGGCGATTTCGATCGAACAGAAGACGACCTCGCGCAACCCGCGCTAGACGGTCGGCACGGTCACCGAGATCTACGACTATATGCGCCTCCTCTGGGCGCGGATCGGCGTTCCCTATTCGCCGGCGACCGGATTGCCGATCACATCACAGACCGTCAGCGAGATGGTCGACCGGCTGATGGCTGAGCCCGAAGGCGCGCGCTTCTATCTCCTCGCGCCGATGATCCGCGCGAGGAAGGGCGAATACCGAAAGGAATTCGCGGAGCTGCAGAAGAAGGGCTTCCAGCGCGTCAAGGTCGACGGAACCTATTATGAGATCGCTGACGTCCCCGCGCTCAACAAGAAGCTCAAACACGACATCGACGTCGTCGTCGACCGCATCATCATCAAGAAGGTAATTTAAAGCCGCCTCGCCGAGAGCTTCGAGACGGCGCTCGCCCTCGCCGACGGGATTGCCGTCGCGGAAAGCGCGGATCGGGATCCGGGATCCGGGACTCGGGACTCGAAGGCGGATTCCCGAGTCCCAGGCCCCGATTCTCGAATAATCTTCTCCGCCAAGTTCGCGTGCCCCGTCTCCGGCTTCACAATCGACGAGATCGAGCCGCGCTTGTTCTCCTTTAACGCCCCCGCCGGCGCCTGCCCCAAATGCGACGGGCTCGGCACCGAGATGGTGTTCGCCGAAGACCTCGTCATCCCGGACGAGAACCTTCCCCTCAACAAGGGCGCGATCGGCCCGTGGGCGCGCGGGCAGTCTCCTTATTACATGCAAACGCTCGAAGCGCTCGGACGGAAATACAAGTTCAAGGTCACGGCGAAATGGTCCGACCTCACGGCGAAGCAGAAGGACATCCTCCTTTACGGCACCGGCGAGGAAGAGGTCTCCTTCCTCTACCAGGACGGCGCGCGGAAGTTCGAAACGACCAAGCCCTTCGAAGGCGTCATTCCGAACCTTGAGCGGCGGTTCCGCGAGACGGATTCAAGCTGGGTCCGGGAGGATATGTCCCGCTTCCAGGCGGTGACGAATTGCGAGGCCTGCGGGGGCCAACGCCTCAAACCCGAAGCGCTCGCGGTCAAGATCGGCGGCAAGAACATATCGGAAGCGACGGAACTCTCGATCAAGGCGGCCGACCGCTGGTTCACCGCGCTCGAGAAAGTCCTTTCCAAAAAGGAAATGGAGATCGCCGCGCGCGTCCTCAAGGAAATCCGCGAGCGGCTTCACTTCCTCAACAATGTCGGGCTCGACTATCTGACCCTTGCGCGCGCTTCAGGCACGCTCTCTGGCGGCGAAAGCCAGCGCATCCGTCTCGCCTCGCAGATCGGCTCCGGTTTGACCGGCGTTCTTTACGTGCTCGACGATCCGTCGATCGGCCTTCACCAGCGCGACAATGCCCGCCTCCTCGAAACCCTGAAGCGCCTCCGCGATCTCGGCAATTCGGTCCTGGTCGTCGAACATGACGAGGACGCGATCCGGACAGCGGATCATATCGTCGACATTGGCCCCGGCGCCGGCCTCCATGGCGGCGAGATCATCGCCTCGGGCGACGTCGCGGCGATCATGAAGGAAAAGCGCTCGATCACCGGCGATTATCTCGCCGGGCGGCGCGAAGTGCCGGTGCCCGCCGAACGCCGGCTCCATAACAAGAAGAAAGTCATCCGCATCGTCGGCGCGCGCGAGAACAACCTCAAAAACGTCACGGCCGAAATCCCGATCGGGCTTTTGACCTGCGTCACCGGCGTCTCCGGCGGCGGCAAGTCGACCCTGATCATCGAGACCCTTTTCAACGCGGCCTCGCGTAAGCTCTACAACTCGAAGGCCGCGCCGGGCGCGCATGACCGGATCGAGGGCCTTGAGGAATTCGACAAGGTCATCGACATCGACCAGTCGCCGATCGGGCGGACGCCGCGCTCGAACCCCGCGACCTATACGGGCGCCTTCACGCCGATCCGCGACTGGTTCGCGGGGCTCCCCGAGGCGAAGGCGCGCGGCTACGGGCCGGGGCGCTTTTCCTTCAACGTCAAGGGCGGGCGCTGCGAAGCCTGCCAGGGCGACGGCGTCATCAAGATCGAAATGCACTTTCTCCCGGACGTCTACGTCACCTGCGACGTCTGCAAGGGCCAGCGCTACAACCGCGAAACCCTCGAGGTGAAGTTCAAGGAGAAATCGATCGCCGACGTCCTCAACATGACCGTCGAGGAAGGCGCCGAATTCTTCAAGGCGGTGCCGTCGATCCGCGAAAAGCTCGCGACGCTCAATCGCGTCGGCCTCTCCTATATCCATATCGGCCAGCAGGCGACGACCTTGTCGGGCGGCGAGGCGCAGCGCGTGAAGCTCGCCAAGGAGCTCTCAAAGCGCGCGACGGGGCGAACGCTTTATATCCTCGACGAGCCGACGACAGGCCTCCACTTCGAGGACGTCCGCAAATTGATGGAGGTCATCCAAGAGCTCGCCGGGAACGGCAACACCGTCGTCATCATCGAGCACAATCTCGACGTGATCAAGCAAGCCGACTGGATCATCGACCTAGGACCCGAAGGCGGCGACGCCGGCGGCGAGATCGTCGCCGTGGGCACGCCGGAGGACGTGGTAAGAGTCGAGAAGAGCTATACGGGGCGGTTTTTGAAGGGAGTGCTGGGGAAGCGCGGGGCGGTGGAGAAGAAGGGAAAGAGGGTGGCGTGATTCGCTCAGGTTTTACTGCTGATCCGCGTTATCCTTGGCTTTATAGGGCTGAATTCAATTCGGCCGACGACATCTACCCGTTTTTGTCGAGAAATCATGATCTCTGGGGAACTGGCCTTGAGTCTGAATGGATTTTCCGCGGCCAAGATAACGACTATCCGCTTCTTCCAAAAGCCTGGCGCGACTCGACGCGCTATGGCTTGGGGCGGATACAACGCAAATTCTTCTACAAAACGATTTGCATAATAAGCAGTAGAGACACAAGCGACAATTGTTTCCACCCATTTCGACATCATTTCACCCATCACCGGGACGAAGACGCATCTGCCGCCTTTGCAAATAAATATGCGCGCAA
>JACADX010000057.1 GCA_013389125.1 Parvularculaceae bacterium
CGCCGAGGGGATTCTCGTTCGCGTTGAACGGCACCTCGATGCCGAGCTTTTCCTCGACCTCGTAAACGATTTCAACGATCGAAAAGGAGTCGATGCCGAGATCGGTGATCAGCGTGTCGCGGGTCGGTCCGCTTGTGAGGCCGACCGCGTGGCCCTTGATGATGTCGAGCATGGCGGCGTCTATGTCGGCCATGAAGATCCCCTCCGGAATGACGATCCCGGCTTAACCGATCTCGTTCAATCGCGGAAGTTCTTGAATTGCAAGGGCTGTTCGATTTTCAACGCCTTCACGAAGGCGATCGTCTCTTGAAGGTCGTCGCGCTTTTTGCCGGAAATGCGCAGTTCGTCGCCCTGGATCGACGCCTGGACCTTGAATTTGGCGTCCTTGATCTCCTTCACGATCCTTTTGGCGAGATCCTTGTCGATGCCCTGTTTAATCTTCACGAGCTGCCGGACCGACTGGCCCGCCGCTTTCTCCTCCTTCTGGTAGTCGAGCGAACCGGGCGCAATGCCGCGCCGCTGCATATGCCCCTGCAACAGCTCGTGCATCTGCTTCAGCTTGAGATCATCGTCGGCGCTGATGGTGACGACGCCTTCCTTGATTTCAACAGTCGACTTCGAGCCCTTGAAGTCGTAGCGCGTCCCGATTTCGCGCATCAAATTGGCGACGGCGTTCTCGGCTTCGGTGAGGTCGACGTCCGAAACGATGTCGAATGAAGGCATGTCGCTCAATCCTCGCGGCTGAAGTCGCTCGGTCGCAGGCCGTCCGGCCTATTGTTCGCCGGCGCGAATGTCGACGAGCGCGTCGCCCTCAAGCGCCGATGCGGAGACCCCGCCGCAAGCCTCGCTTTCGAGATCAAATCCCGTGAAGAAATGCGTCGCTTCCCTGCATCGTCGCGTCACAAGGCCGGCGAGTCTGACGCCGCCGGCTTTCGTCCAGCGGCGGAATTGAAAGGCGATGTCTTCGTTCTCGTCAAGGCGCGACCTCGTTTTCAGGCGCTCAAGCAGCGTCGATCTCCCGAAATTGCCTGCGCCCACATTGAATACGAAGCTCGTCAGGGCGTCGTATTGGAACTCAGTGAGGCCGGAAATGCCTATCACGCCCCCGACGATATGCCGTTCGACCCCAAGTTGCGCATTGACAAGATCGTCGGCGAGGAGCTCGGTCGCGCGTTCATCGTCGATTCCCGTTCTGAACCCGAGGTCGTCCAGTCTTTCCTCGATTTCGCCGCACGGTCGAAAGTCGATCAGGTGCCCATAACCGATCGTGCAGTAATGCGCCGCGTCGTTATAAGGGCAATGAAGCGATAGATCGTCCGTACACCTTGGCTCGAAGCCGAGTTTACGCTCATCGCCTTCAAATTCCTTGATGAGCGCCAACCCTTCCGCAGTCACCGCCCATGTCGGCTCGGCGAGGGCGGCGGCGACGCCCGGTTCATCCCGCGCTTCTAGAAAGACGCCCGCCGTCTGCCGATCGAACGAGGGATAGCTCGACGACGCGCAGGCGCCGCAGAACACGGCGACCAGCGCGCCGGCAACGGCCCTCAAGCGGCCGTTCCCGGTCATCAGAGGTTCCGGCATTTTTCAAAGGCGTCTTCAAGATCCATTCGCGGCACCCGGCCGCCGATCTCCTTGGGCGGATTGAGGAAGCATGCGAGCAGCTGGCGCACCGTCAGCTGCCCGAACATCGAGCGGAGGCCCGCAAAAGCGGCGGCGCAGTAGGGCGAGGCCATTGAGGTTCCGGACAATTCGCCGATGGAACGCGGCGAAAGCGCGGTAGTGCTCAAGATGTCCGATCCGGGGCACGCGATATGGCCTCCGACATTCGAGAAATTCGAGCGCTTCAAATTCTCGGCATAGGATTCGACGATGATCCCGTTCGTCCATCCGTCGAGCTTCTCGATTTCCAAAGAACCGTAATTGAAAGGGCTCGCCCACATCGCCTCGAGCGGCTTTGAAAGGTCGGTGCTGTCATTGCCGGCGGCGCTGAAAATGACAACGTCCCTCGTTTTTGCCACCGCGAGAATCGCGCGGACGAAGACTCCCTGGTTTTTGACTTCCCTGCGGACGCGCTTGTACTTCCTCTTGCGAGGATCGATGCCGTAATTCGACATCCAGTTATAGCCGAGTGAGATATTGACGACCTTGGCGTCCGGATTGGCCTCCATGAACAGCAGGACGGCGCCGACATATTCGGCGAGCAGCGTCGTCAGGTTTCCGATCTCATCTTCGACGTCGTCGCCGGAGCTTCCAGTCAGCTCCGGCTCCGCGACTTCGATCGACGCGATCGCCGCCTTGACTTTGCAGTTGGGCAGGACGCCCATGATCCCGATGCCGTTGTCATGCGTCGCACACATGATTCCAGCGACGTGATTTCCATGGTCGCGGTCTCTCCCCACGGTCTCCGAGCCCGGCGCGAAGGGAAGGTCTTCATGGACCGCAAATCCGTCGTCGATGACCCCGACTGTAACCGGGATTGTCAACAGGTCCCACATGGCGGGGGTGATCTGCGCCGCCGCCATCCCCCAATCCTTGCGCTCGGTCGCAGCAGTGGCCGAGCCCCCGGCGCCGATCCCCGGCTCGCCTTGCGGACGCAAACGCGGCTCGATGGCTGATTTGATCTGCGCGGTGGTAAGCACGGCGTCGACCGTGACCGCCTCGAACCGGCGGTCCCGGCGAAGGCGGTTTACGAGGCGGTTGACCGGCGACTTGTGAATTTTGTCGAGCGTCGTCGCCGATGTCTGAGAGGCGTAGCCGAAGCGCTGAATGGCGGCGCTGCCGTCGACCGAGACAGCGCCGATCAGCGGCAATGTCTTGACGACCTTAAGGCTGTAATCGGACAGCGCCTGCGCCGCTTCCGCCGGCGTCAAGTTCGGGCGAAACATAACGAGCACGCGGGATTCATCCTGCAGCGGCTGATTGATCCCCCGTTCGCCCGATGTGATTGAGCCTTCTACCCGTTCGCGATAAATGGAATCGGAGGAAACGGACGTCACTTTGACAGCGGCTGGCGCAGGCGGCGCAAGGCTGGCGTCCGGCGGCAGCGTCTCCAGGAAATCGCCGAGCGCGGCGTTTGGAAGAACGGTTTCGCTGCGGTTCTCCGGACAGGCGTCGTCGACACAGCCTTCGCCGCTCCGCGCCGCTTCCTCAAGGGCCCGGCGCAACGCCTCCGCGAACGTTTCCTCCGCGGGCTGCGCGACGGCGGTCCCGCCGGCGCAAAGCGCCAAAACAGCAAAAATCCGCACAATCTTCCGCATGCAGACCTCCCCTATTCAAAACGCCGCGAATTTCCGTGTTATGATCTCCCCGACCTGCGGCAAAACCCCCGGGGCCGCAACGCGAAACGAAAGCTACGCCCCCATTCAGCCCCATGCAATGCAGCGCTTCTTGCAGCGCCGCAGCGGCGCGTCAGGCGGTCTGTAAGCCGGGTTCTGTCCTTCCTGCGAAGGGACGGCCATTCCTCTTGGACGACGCTTGCGCGGCGTCTCCAGCTGCCAACCCGGACCGCTCGAGGCGGAGACGCCCCGGCCCTTGCGGGCGTGCGGTCCCTATTCGGCATTGCTCCGGGCGGGGCTTGCCATGCCTCATCCGTCGCCGGACGAGCGGTGCGCTCTTACCGCACCTTTTCACCCTTGCCCCGCAAGCGAGGCGGTTCGATCTCTGTGGCGCTATCCCTCGGGTTTTCCATCTCTGGAAAAACCGGCCGGGCGTTACCCGGCGCCCTGTCTCCATGGAGCCCGGACTTTCCTCTCCCCTTAGGGAGCGGCCGTCCGACCGCCTGACGCGGAAATCGATGTGGCCCCCGATGCGGAGCGGGTCAAGCAGGGGCGTCGCGCAGGGCGCGGATTTTCCTTATGATCGCTCCCGTGACCGCCCGCGCGTTCCAGCTTCCGGCGCATGAATCGTCCGCAATCCTTGTCGTTTATGCGGCGGCGCGGCGCGTGTCGGCGCGCCATTTCGAAGGCGCCGACGCGGAAATCGCGGCTTATTACTGGACCGGCTTTCACGCGACGAAGACGCTCAATCTTTCCGGCGCGCTTGTCCGGGCTGCGTTAACGCTCGGGTTGTCGCCGGCGACGTTCCTTGATCGGATGACGGCCTATCACGCGCTCACGGCGCGCGAACCTGACCGGTGCGCCGCCGCCTATGAGGCCTTCCTCGCCTGTTATCGCCGGATGGGCGGAAATCCGAGCTGATTTAGACCTGAAATATCAGCGCCGGACGGCTTGACGACAGTTACTTTATATCTAAAATAAATCACGAGGAGTAGGCGGGTGACTTCACGGTCAAGCGTCGGAAATAAGAAGCGCGCGCTTGTAACGGGCGGCGGCTCGGGCATCGGCCTTGCGATCGCGCGAGGCCTTGCGGACGCGGGTTACAACGTCGCCGTCGCCGGGCGCGACGGCAAGAAGCTGAAGGAGACAGGCCTTCCATCCTTCCCGGTCGACGTTACGGACGAATCCTCGGTCGCGGCGCTCGCGAAAGCCGCCGGCCCAATCGACATATTCGTCGCCAATGCGGGCGCTGCCCCGACGGCGCCGACGCTCAAGACCTCGCGCGCGGTTTGGGATAAAGCGCTCGCCGTCAATCTGACGAGCGTCTTTTCCTGCGCGCAGGCGTTTGTTCCCGGCATGATCGAACGCGGTTTCGGACGCTTCATCGCCGTCGCCTCGACCGCCGCCCATCGCGCCTATCCCTACGCCGGCGCCTATGCCGCAGCCAAGCACGGCGTCCTCGGCTGGGTGAAGACGCTCGCCCTCGAACATGCGAAATCGGGCGTCACTTTCAACGCTATTTGCCCCGGCTTCACGGATACGCCGCTGATCGCCGGCGCCGTCGCCCGCCTCGCCGAAAAAGCCGGCGGCGACGTTGCGGCGGGAAAGCAGCTTCTGGCGCGGGATAACCCGATGGGGCGCCTCGTTACGCCCGAGGAAGTCGCCGCCGCCGCCGTCTATCTCGCGAGCGAAGCCGCCGCTTCCGTCAACGGGCAGTCGATCATCATCGACGGCGGGGAGTTGATCGCGTGACCGACGATCGGGAGGCCATTCGCGCCTGTCTCGCGCTTCTCAGCGCTTCACGCGGCCTCGAAAAGGCGATTGATGCAGGCTTTCGCAATCGTTTCGGCCATTCGATCTCGCGCTTTGACGTGCTATCGGCGCTTGATCGCGCTGGTCCCGAAGGGCTTCGCGCCGGCGCGCTCACCGAACGCTTGATGGTTTCCGACGGCGCGACGACGCAAGTGACTGCCCCGCTCATTCGAGAAGGACTCGTCAAGCGGACAGCCGATCCCCGTGACGGCCGCGCCGCAATTTTCTCCCTGACGAAAAAGGGCGTGAAGATTTTCGCCGACATGGCCGCCGAACA
>JACADX010000200.1 GCA_013389125.1 Parvularculaceae bacterium
GACGCGATCGCGCTGTCGAAAGCGCTCCGCGCGCGACGGCCGGAGATCGCGCTCGGCGCGGACCTCATCGCCGGCTTTCCGACCGAAACCGAGGCGATGTTCGAAGAGACCCTCGCGCTTGTCGGCGAGGCGGGCCTTTCTTACGTTCACGCCTTTCCCTTTTCGGCGCGGAGAGGAACGCCGGCCGCGCGCATGCCGCAAACGAGCGGCGCCGTCATCATCGATCGCGCGCGCCGCCTTCGCGCCGCGGGCGAGGCGGCGACCGGCGCCTTTTACGACAGCCTCATCGGCTGGGTTGACGATGCGATCGTCGAGAGCGGCGGGCGCTGGCGGCTTGGAAATTTCGCGCCCATGCGCGCGCCGGTCGGCGCCCCTTTCCCTGTCGGCGCCGTCGTCAAGGTGAAGGTCGCCGGCCGCGACGGCGAAACGCTATTCGGGGCGCCTGTTGACGAATAGGGCGGCGCTGCGGGACCAATACGAAAAGCCGCGCCCGGACATGACGTCGACGGGCGCGGCTTTGAAGTTCGTACGCGAAACTCTTAGGCGGCCTTCTTCCGGCGCTTCGCCTTGCGCTTCGTCGTCTTGGCGGCCTTCTTCGCCGTCTTCTTCGCCTTGCGCTTCGCCGCCGGTTTGGCGGCCTTTCTCTTGGCCATAGCCATGGTCTTCTCCGTGAAAAAGGCTGACAAACTTCAGCCGTGGTGAAACAAGTTGCTGCGCCGCGCGTTCTGGCAAGAAAAAAATGACACGATCGAAGAATTTTTTATCGGGGCTGTTCGGCGGAAAGCGCGGCGAAGACGAAGCGCCGGACGCCGTTAACGGCCCGCCGTCGGGCGATGCGGACGCGTCGCCGGACCGCTCGGCCGATCTTCCGCGCGCCGCTGCGGGCGGCGAAGACAGGGCCCAAAAACAAGGATTCTTCGCGCGTCTTGCAAGCGGCCTTCAGCGCACCACGCAGCGCCTTTCGGACGGCGTCGTCGCGATCGTCGCCCGGAAGAAACTCGACGCTGAAACGCTCGACGCGCTTGAGGAGCTGTTGATCGCCGCCGATCTCGGCGTCGCCGCTTCAGGGCGCGTGCGCGAGGCGCTCGCGCGGGCCCGGTTCAACAAGGAGATCACCGACGCAGAGGTGAAGGCGGCGCTCGCTGAGGTCGTCGCCGCGACGCTGAAAGACAGCGAAGGACCTCTCACGATCGATCGCCGGCGCCGCCCGCATGTCGTCTTGACGGTCGGCGTCAACGGCGCCGGCAAGACGACGACGATTGGCAAGCTCGCCGAGAAATTCCGCCGCGAGGGCATGACGGTGATGCTCGCCGCCGGCGACACGTTTCGCGCCGCGGCGGTCGAGCAGCTCAAGATCTGGGGCGAGCGGACAGGGGCGTCAGTCGTCGCGCGGGAAATCGGCGCCGATGCGGCCGGGCTTGCTTTCGACGCGCTTGACCGGGCGAAGAAGGAAGGCGTCGACGTTCTTCTCGTCGACACAGCGGGGAGGCTTCAGAACAAGCGCGAACTGATGGACGAACTCGCGAAAATCGTCCGGGTCATTAAAAAGCTCGACCCCGAAGCCCCGCATGACACGCTTCTCGTCCTTGACGCGACGGTCGGCCAGAACGCGCTCGCCCAGGCGGACGTCTTCCGCGAGATCGCCGGCGTCACCGGCCTTGTCATGACGAAACTAGACGGAACCGCGCGCGGCGGCGTCCTTGTCGCCCTCGCCGATCGCCACAAGCTGCCGATTCACTTCATCGGGGTCGGCGAGAAGGTCGACGACCTGCAGCCTTTCGAAGCGATGAGCTTTGCGCGGGCGCTTGCCGGCCTGAGGGACTAGGGATTAGGGACTAGTTGTTTAGTCCCCAGAACCCATTCCCCATGACCGCCGCTCAAAAACGTCTTTCCGGCCGCGCGAAGTTCCTCGTCGATTTCGGACCGCTGCTGATATTCTTCATCGCCTATTTCTTCGGCCGGCGCCTCGCGCCGGTCTTCGGCGCGACGGTCGAGCCAGGGGGCGAACTTTTCCTCGCGGTCGCCTCGTTCCTGCCGGCTTACGCCGCCGCCTTTCTTTACAGCGTCATCAGGGAGCGACGCGTCGCGCCGATGCTGCTCGTCAGCGGCGTCGCGATCGGCGTTCTCGGCGCCTTGACGCTCATCCTTCACGACAAGACGTTCTTTTACATGAAGCCTACCATCGTCTACGCGATGTTCGCGGTGACGCTTGCCGGCGGCCTTGCGACGGGCCGGAATTTCCTGAAGACCCTCTTTGACGGCGCGCTGCATCTCCCCGAGGCGTCCTGGCGCTTATTGACGAAACGCTATGTCGTTTTTTTCGCCCTCCTCGGCGTCGCCAACGAGATTGCCTGGCGGCATCTCACCCGCGACTGCGACCTTGCGGCGGCGGCGTCCTGCGCCGGCGAAGCGCAATGGGTCAATCTGAAGATCTGGGGCTTCACGATCGTCAACGTGCTTTTCGCCATCGCCCAGGCGCCCTACCTCGCCAAGCACGCGCTTGAGCCGCAGAAGGCGGAGTAAGCGCCGGGGAAGGGTTTTCCCGCGGCTCGCGAAAGCGGGCGATTTCCTTGTTGAAACAGGAGCCCTCGCCGCCCGCCCGCCCCGGGCGAAATCCGGGGTGAGCGGGCGGCAAGCGTTCCGCAGCACGCGGAGGAAATCCCGCCGTCATCGTGACGGGTTATTCCTTAACGTGCGGGCTTCGAC
>JACADX010000101.1 GCA_013389125.1 Parvularculaceae bacterium
CGCCGCCGCGGCGCGAGGGGCGGCGATCCTCAGGGTGCACGACGTCGCGGCGACGCGGCAGGCCCTTGCGGTATTTTCCGCCATAGATTCGGCCGCTTCGGCGCGATAGACTTGACCCGTTAAGGGATTGCTGGGGGCGGCGCGCTAAATTCGTCCCGCCAAGGGGGTTTTGCCATGCGTGGCGATGAGGACGCTCCGGCCTCGCCGCAGGAGGAACGCACGATTTTCGGGACTGACGGCGTGCGAGGTCTTGCGAATTCGGGCGCTATGACGCCGCAGTCGATTCTTCGCCTCGGCATGGCGGTCGGCCGCTACTTCAGGAACGGCGAGCACCGGCACCGGGTCGTGATCGGCAAGGATACGCGGCTTTCCGGCTACATGATCGAGCCGGCGCTGACCGCGGGATTTGCGGCCTCCGGCATGGACGTCTTTCTGCTCGGACCGCTGCCGACTCCGGCGATGGCGATCTTGACCCGCTCCCTTCGCGCAGATCTCGGCGTGATGATTTCAGCGTCTCATAATCCATACCATGACAACGGGGTGAAGTTTTTCGGGCCCGACGGCTACAAGCTTTCGGACGCCGCCGAGCTCGAGATTGAGCGCCTGATGGCGCAGGACGCTTCGGAGGGGCTTGCGGCCCCTTCCGATCTCGGGCGCGTGAAGCGGATCGACGACGCCGGCGCGCGTTATATTGAATTCGCCAAGAACGCTTTTCCCCGCGGCCTTTCGCTCGACGGGCTCCGAATTGTCATCGATTGCGCGAACGGGGCGGCTTACAAGGTTGCGCCGACGGTGCTCTGGGAACTCGGCGCCGACGTCATCAAGATCGGCGTTGAGCCCAATGGCTTCAATATCAACCAGGATTGCGGCTCGACATCGACGAAGGCGCTGCAAAAAGCGGTCGGCGAATATCGGGCCGACATCGGCATCGCGCTCGACGGCGACGCGGACCGCGTCGTTATTTGCGACGAGAAAGGCCGCTCGGTCGACGGCGACCAGGTTTTGGCGCTGATTGCGCGGTCTTTAAAGAATAGGAATGAGCTGAAAGGCGGCGGGATCGTCTCGACGATCATGGCGAATTTAGGCCTCGAGCGGCATCTCGCGAGCAATGGGCTTCGCCTTGAGCGCACCAAGGTCGGCGACCGATATGTGGTCGAGACGATGCGCGCCAAAGGCATGAATGTCGGCGGCGAACCGTCAGGGCACATAATCCTCAGCGACTATTCGACGACGGGCGACGGCCTTGTCACCGCGCTGCAGCTGCTTGCCTTCGTCGTCGGCGAAAAGACGCGGGTGAGCGAGGCGTGCCGGGTGTTCGAACCGGTGCCCCAGGCGTCAAGGAACGTCCGGGCCCAATCCGTCGCGCTCCTAGAGAACGCCAACGTCAAAGCCGCCATCGCTGCGGGCGAATCAAGGCTCGGCAAGAATGGCCGGGTCGTTATCCGGAAATCGGGCACCGAGCCCTTGATCCGCGTCATGGCCGAGGGCGAAGACCGAAAGCTCGTCGCCGCCATCGTCGACGACATCTGCGAGGCGATCGAAAAGGCCAAGGGGTAGCGATCAGCGCCCGCAGCGCCCTCCGGCGGCGGCCATCAGCGACGCCATCGCGATCAGGAAGATCCCGAAACCGAAGAGCCGCCAGGTCGCGCCAAGGTCGACGCCCATCGCATAAGCGGCGGCCGGGAAAAGCTGGACCAGCAAGGCGGCGATGCAGCAGGCGAGCCCTGCCCACAGCAATTGTCCCGTCGTCATTGCGTCCGCCCTTCGCTAGAGTTCCGAATGCGATACGGCCTAATCCTCATTGTTGGCGGCAGTTTGGAGAGTTTTCGGCATTGAAGGGACGCGTTCTCATTATTGCGGGCTCCGACCCTTCCGGCGGCGCCGGCGTTCAGGCCGATATCAAGACCGTCACGGCGCTCGGCGGCTATGCGGCGGCGGCGATCACTGCGCTCACCGTGCAGAATACGATGGGAGTAAGCAGCGTTCATCCCGTGTCGCCGGAAATCATTCGCGATCAGATTGCGGCGGCGCTCGAAGACATTGGCGCCGACGCAATCAAGATCGGCATGATCGGCGAAACGGCGGCCGGGGCCGCAATCGCGGATGCGCTTTTGGAGCTTGCCCCGACCATACCGCTGGTTCTTGATCCGGTGCTCGTCGCGACGAGCGGCGACGCGCTCGCCGACGCCGCCGTGCCCTCCCTGCTTCTTGAGCGGCTTGTGCCGATTTCAGCGGTCGTGACGCCGAACGCGGATGAGGCGGCGCGGCTTTCCGGCGTCGCGATCAAGAACGCCGACGATATGGCCGCCGCCGGCGCCGCGCTCCTTCGTCGCGGCGCAACAGCCGCCCTCGTCAAAGGCGGGCACCTTGAAGGCGAAATCGTCGAAGACGCGCTGGTGACGCTTGAAGGCGTCCGTCTTTTCAAGAACCCGCGCATCGCAACGACGTCGACGCATGGCACAGGCTGCACGCTCGCTTCTGCGATCGCGGTCGGCATCGCGCAGAAAATGCCGCTTGCCGCGGCTGTCGAGCGGGCGATCGCCTATGTTCGCGAGGCCATTCGGACGGCGCCGGGCTTCGGCGAGGGTTCAGGCCCGCTCAATCACGCTTGGACAATCGACGAGGCGCCGACGGCCAACCGGCCTGAAACGCCCACAGGCGAGCGGCCCCGTAATGCCAAAAGAAAATGATCGGCACGGAAATGAGCTTTGCCAGGCGCTTGTCGATGAAGGCGGCGAGAAAGGAGACGACAAGCGTCGATAAGGTCGCGCCGACCGTGTAGACCGTCGCGAATCGAATCGCCTGGCGCACCCCTGACCCTTTCGCCTTCGTCGCGCTGAACGTCCAGTTTCTGTTCAGCAGAAAGCTGACGCAAACGCCTGTCCCGTAAGAGAGAAGATTGGCGACTGGCAGCGGGATGGCGGTCGTCGATGTGAGAAAGGTGAACAGACAAACGTCGAGGGTCGTCGTCAAAAGTCCGACGGCCCCGAACCGCAGGATCGTGGCGTCGACAAAGGGCAGGGCGCGCGTCAGCCGCGCGGCGGCGTGTCGCAGGAACGTGATCATGAAGCGCCTGCGGCGGCCGATTTCAGCGACTTGGTCGGCGCGGGCTCGACATTGACGGTCGTTTCGACGATCGGGATCGGGCGGCGCTTCGACTGCATGAAGATGCGGCCGAGATACTCGCCCATGATGCCGAGAAACATGGCGTTCAGCATGATCGACATGAGAAGCAGTACGGTCGTCGTCGCAAAACCGGCCGGCCAGTCCTGCCCGAAGAAGATCCGGCCGATCAGGTAAATGAAGATCACGACGAACGTGATTGTCGCGACAACGAGGCTTGTGAGCGAAGCGATGCGCAGCGGGATAAGCGAATGATTCAATATCCCGTCGACGGCGAGGCTGACCATCGCCCGCCAAGGAAATTTGCTTTCCCCGGCGATGCGCGCTTTGCGGTCGTATTCTATGGGCGATTGGGAAAAGCCCATCGAGCTGATCAGGCCTCGGACATAGGGCGACGTATCCTCGACCTTCCTGAGTTCGTCGAGTATGCGCCGATCGACGAGACGGAACTCGCCGGCGTCGATCGGCAAGCGGTCATCGCTCAAGGCCCGCATCAATCGGTAGAACGCGCGGCGCGCGAGCGCGGTGAAACGCGAGTCCTGCAACGATTTGCGCACTCCGTATACGACGTGATCGCCTTTTTCCCAGAGCGCCAGCATTTGCGGGATGAGCCCCGGCGGGTCCTGGAGGTCGCAATCGATCTGCACGGCGCAATCTCCGAGCGCGGATTGATAGGCGACGAGCACTGAGCGCTGGTAGCCGTAATTGCGGGCGAACCGAATGACCCGCACGCGCCTGTCCGCTTCGGCGATTTCCTTCAGCAGAGGAAAGGTGCGATCCGTCGAATGATTGTCGGTGAATACGATCTCGAAATCGTACGCGGGCAGAGTTTCGAACACGCGCACAATTGCGTCATAGGCGCGTCGGACATTGTCCTCTTCATTGAACGCCGGAATGAGGACGGAGACGACCTTTTTGCTGTTTGGCGCGTTCATTCCTGTCCGCTCCGAATTTCGCGCAGCATGCGCGAGATTCCCTCTTCGAAGGGAATGCCGGCGCGCCAACCCGCAAGCGACATGGCGCGCTCTGTCGTCAGCAGCAGCTTTTTGGCGCCGGACTGCGGCGAACGCGCGCCCCGGTTGATGAGCGATGGCGAGGCTCCGGCCGCCTTCACGATGACGTCGGCGGCCTCCCGCATCGTTAGCGGCCGGCCGGATCCGAGATTGATCGGGTCGGCGGTCGGGTCCTTCATCTCCGCAAGCGCGATGAGGCCGCGCGCGGCGTCGTCCACATAAATGAAATCGCGGCTTGAGTCGGGGTCGTTGATTGTGACGGGTTCGCCGGCGAGGCACCTTTGAACGATTAGCGGGATGAGGAACTCCGTCGACTGTTTCGGTCCGTAAACCAGCGCGAGCCGGCCGTTGACGACGCGGTAAGGCAGGCTCGGCGCGAGCGCGCTCAGAAAATGCGTGCCGGCGAGCATGGCCGCGCCATAGGCCGTGACGGGACGCTCGCGCACCGTTTCATCGTTCGGATAGGCCGCTTCGCCGTATTCGGCGATTGTTCCCGCTCTGACGAGCACGCGCGGCGGCGTCGTTTCGGCAGCCCGCAGAATGCTAATGAGGCCGCCGACGGCGGAAGC
>JACADX010000166.1 GCA_013389125.1 Parvularculaceae bacterium
CTGCAGTTCAAGACCGCCTCGACGTCCGAGGCGAATGTCAGGGCCGCCTTCGGTCTTGTGCAGCCGGGCGGCCCCTCAATCGCGCGCTGGATCGAGGAGGGCCGGTTCTCAACGCCCGAGGCGCGCGAACTCTTCGCGCTTGGCCCGGTCGATCAGTCCGCGATCCTTCTTGAGGCGGCGGACCGCGCGCGGACCTTGACCCGCGAAGGCCTCGACGTAGCGTTCCTCACCGGCGCCGACACCGCCTGCGTGATCGCCGGCGAGCGGCGCTGCAGCGCCGACGGGTTCAGCGCTGCAAAGGCGGCGGAAGTCGTCTTCGTGCCGCGGCTTGATTTCGACGAAGCGACGGCCGCCGCGCGAGGCCGGTCGGAGGCTTTGCTCTACACCGAGTTCAAGATGGTCGAGCGCAACCCCTTATGGGAAATCTGGGTTCGCCGCGGCGTCAGCCTCCCCGCCGCCTTTGCGCTACCGTCGTAGCAAAATCTGCCAGACTATTGGTCGAAACTGCTTCCGGCGCCGAATCCGCCCTGAACGGCGCGGGTGTGATCACGACTCCACAAGCCCCTCATTTTCGGGCCCGATGAGCCGCCTGCGGCTAGAACCGGCCATCGAATCCGTGGTTTCCTGATGGTTAACGCCATGAGTTCAGGGAGCCAAAAAATGAAAAGACACATCACATTGCTGCTCGGATCGGCCGCTTCTTTCGCGCTGATGACGGGCGCCGCGCTCGCGCAGGATGATTCCGACGAAATCGTCGTGACGGCGACCAAGCGGGCGCAATCGCTGCAGGACGTTCCGTTCTCGGTCAACGCGCAAACGCAGGACGACCTCGAAAAGACCGGCGCGCAGAATCTCGAAGATCTGTCCCGAAATGTCGCCGGCCTTTCCATCCAGAATCTTGGACCCGGCCAGAGCCAGGTCGGCCTGCGCGGCGTGTCCGCCGGCCAGATCGTGCGCGACCAGCCGGGCGTTAAGGAGCAGGTCGGCGTCTACCTCGACGAATCGGTGATTTCGCTGTCGCTGTTTACGCCCGATCTCGATCTCTTCGACCTTGATCGCGTCGAGACGCTGCGCGGACCGCAGGGAACGCTCTTCGGCTCGGGATCGATTGGCGGCACCATCCGCTACATCACGAACCAGCCGAACCTCGATGAATTCGAGGGAATGATCGAAGGCAACGTCAATTTCGTCAAGGACGGCGGCACCGGCTATCACGGCAAGGGGATGATCAACGCGCCTTTGGGCGACAAGGCGGCGTTCCGGCTTGTCGGCTACTGGACCGAATATGGCGGCTTCATCGACGCTTTCCGCGAGGGCGGCGGCGTTGATGAGGATGTCAATGACGGCGAGCGCTACGGCTTCCGCGCGGCGCTTCGGCTTGAGCCCTTCGAGAACTTCGCGGTCACGCCGCGCTTTATCTATCAGGACGTCGACGTCAACGGCTTCAACCGTCAGGAAGTCTACAACCTCTACGCCAACCCGTTCACGACGACGCGGCCGCCGGTCACCTTCGGCGAGCGCGAGCAGCATCTTCTCCTTCGCGAGCAGTTCCGCGACCAGACGTCGATCGGCGACGTGACCGTTGATTGGGACTGGGGCGCCGTCGACTTCACGTCGATCACGAGCTGGACCAACCGCGACATCCTCGTCAGCCGCGACGCGAGCGCGCTCACCCACTCGGTGTCGATCGATCTCGGCTATCTCCCGGGCGCGCTGTCCATTCCTTCAAACCTCAAGGATCGCACCAGCCTTGAGACGTTCACCCAGGAAGCGCGCATCGCGTCGGATTACGACGACAGCCGCCTCGACTGGCTCTTGGGCGTTTTCTACACGGAAATCGACCGGGATTACTCGCAGCGCCTGCCGACGCCCGGCTACGACGTCTTCACCGACATTCGTTTCGGCGCAGGGACCTCAGCGGCGGTCGCCAACGGCTTCCCGCTGAATTCGCCTTACAACGCCGACCTGCCTTACGACATCAAGCAGTTCGCCGTCTTCGCCGAAGGCACGGCGCACCTTACTCCGGAGATGCATTTCACGGCCGGCGCGCGCTATTACGACTTCAAGGAAGAGCGCGCGTTCGTATCCGGCGGCCTCTTCTCCAACGGCGACAACCGCACCGACACGACCGAATCGGACGGCTTCTCGCCGCGGTTCATTCTCGCCTATGACCTGAGCGACGCCGTTCAGATCAACGCGCAGGCGTCGAAAGGATTCCGTCTCGGCGGCGTCAACGACCCCTTGAACGCGACGCTGTGCACGCCCGCCGACCTCGCGATCTTCGGCGGCTTCCAGTCCTACGATGACGAGACGCTCTGGAACTACGAGGGCGGCCTCAAGGCGAAAAGCGGCGCGTTCACGACGAACATCGCCGGATTTTACAATGACGTGAAGAACCTCCAGGTGACGCTTGACGCAGGGTCCTGCTCGTCGCGCATATCATTCAACGTTCCCGACGCGCATACGCTCGGCGTCGAGTGGGAGATCGGGTATGAGCCGGCGGAAGGTCTCGCGCTCAGCGTCGCCGGCACCTGGCTCGAGTCGGAGTTCGATTCGACCGTTGTCGACGGCACCGGCGCCGTGCTCGCGGGGCTGCGCGACGGCAACCGCCTTGCGTCAGTGCCGCAATTCCAGATCGCCGCGACCGCGTCCTATACGTTCCCGCTCGGCAGCAATGAAGGCTTCCTTGCGGCGACGTTCCAGCATGTCGGGACGCGATTCACGCAGCCCTCGGATCAGGAAAACAATCCGAGAAGCTTCGTCTCAGGCCTCCCGTTCGGCGGCGCGCCGGGCACGGACGCGACCGTTCTCGATCTTGAGCTGCCGTCCTATCAGATTTTCAATCTGACGGCCGGCATCGACTTCGAAAAATGGGAGCTGCTCGTTTACGCGAACAACCTGTTCGATGAGAACGCGCTGCTCGCGTTCGACCGCGAACGCGGCGGCCGCGCCCGTCTCGGCTTCCATGTCAACGAACCGCGGACGATCGGCGTAACGGCGCGCTGGCGGTTCTAGGGTTCGACGTTCATGCCGACGGCGGCGGCCCCCCCC
>JACADX010000082.1 GCA_013389125.1 Parvularculaceae bacterium
CCGCGACCCGCCTTGCCGTCGACCATCGTGCGCGCGCCGTCGAGCGCGGACGAAAGGAAGGCGTCGACGCTGACGCAAAGCGGATCGTCAAAAGCCCGCTCTAGGCCCGACGCGCCCGCGCCTTCTGATGAGGACGTCGTGTCGAGGATGCGGCGGTTCAGAAAGTCGATCTCGACGACGCCGTCCTCATATGTCGCCTTCAGCATCCGGCGACGCACTTCATGGCGCCGGCTCGCCGTGAACGAACACTGGCGCCCGCCGTCGAACATCAAGGTCGCGATCGTCTCGTTCCGGTCGCCGCAGGCGGCGATCGACCGCGGCCGCGAAAATCCGAACATGCGGGCGATGTCGAGATCATGAATCATCAAGTCGAACACGACCGACACGTCCTCGCCGCGCCCGGAGGGCGGCCCGCAGCGCGCGAGTTCAAGTTTGGACGGCGCGGCGTCGCGGCGCGGCGCATTCATCGCGGCAAGGACAAAGCGTTCCTGATGCCCGACCTGCAAGACGAGCGAGCGGTCCTCCGCGAGCGCGATCAGCGCGTCGGCGTCACGCAAGGAAAGCGCCAGCGGCTTTTCGACATAGACATGCCGGCCGGACTGCAGCGCCTCAAGGGCGATGGCGAAATGGGTTTCCGCCGGAGCGGCGATGGTGACGGCGTCTGTCGCGCCGAGAAGGTCTTCGAGGCGCTCATACGCCGTGACATTGAACCGGTCCGCGAGCGCTCTAGCGCGAGCATGGTCGATGTCGAAAACGCCGACCAACTCCGCGCGCGGCGAAGCCGCATGCTTGGCGGCGTGGAAGGCGCCGAACACGCCCGCGCCGACAACGCCGGTCTTCAGCCTTCGATGCACGCTGACGCTCCGACCCGCTACCAACGCGAGGACCATAGCGGCGCCCTGATTGCGGGGATATGGCGGACCCGCGGCGCCCGGCGCGCCCGGCCTTCAAACAATGTTTCGGGCTGTTTCCGGCGCTTATTCGCCGCGCTCGCGGCTCCGCTTCAATTCGTCCGCCAGCACGAAAGCAAGTTCGAGCGCCTGCGTCGCGTTAAGGCGCGGATCGCAGTGCGTCTGGTAGCGCGCCGAAAGGTCGCTTTCGGAAATCTCCTGAAGCCCGCCGAGACATTCGGTCACGTTCTGGCCAGTCATCTCAAGATGAACGCCGCCGGGATAGGCCCCTTCGGCGCGGCAGATCCGGAAAAACGAATCGATCTCGGATCGGACGTCGTCGAGGCGGCGGGTCTTGAGGCCGTTCTCCGCCTTGATCGTATTGCCGTGCATCGGATCGCTCGACCAGACGACTTTGCGACCTTCCTTGATGACCCGCCGGATGAGCGGCGGCAAGCCGTCGCCGACGGCCTTGGCGCCGAAACGGGTGATGAGAACGATGCGCCCCGGGATGTTCGCCGGATTGAGCGCGTCAAGAAGCCCGATGAGTTCGTCGGGAGAAAGCGAGGACCCGCATTTGATGCCGATCGGATTGCCGACGCCGCGGCAGAATTCGACATGCGCGCCGTCGAGCTGGCGCGTGCGATCGCCGATCCAGATCATGTGCGCGGACGTGTCGTACCAGCGCCCCGTCGTCGAGTCGACGCGCGTCATCGCCTGTTCAAAGCCGAGCAGCAGCGCCTCATGGCTCGTATAGAAGTCGACCTCCCGGATCGAACGGACTTCCTTCGCCGTGATCCCGCACGCCTCCATGAAGGTCAGCGCCTCGGAAATCCGGTCGGCGAGCGCGCGGTAGCGATCCGCTTGCGGATTATCGGCGACGAATTCAAGGTTCCAGCGGTGGACGTTGTGAAGATCGGCGTAGCCGCCGCCCGCAAAAGCGCGGATGAGGTTGAGCGTCGCGGCGGACTGGCCGTAGGCCTTGAGAAGGCGCTGCGGGTCGGGCGTCCTCGCCGCGGCGTCAAACTCCATGCCGTTGATGTTGTCGCCGCGATAGCTCGGCAAGGTCTTGCCGCCGATCGTTTCCGTCGGCGCCGAGCGCGGCTTGGCGAACTGGCCGGCGATCCGCCCGATCTTCACGACCGGCATCGCGGCGCCGAAGGTCAGCGCGACCGACATCTGCAGCAAAAGGCGGAACGTGTCGCGAATGGTGTTCGGGTGGAATTCCTTGAAACTCTCGGCGCAGTCCCCGCCTTGGAGGAGGAAGGCCCGCCCCTCGGCGACGCGGGCGAGTTCGGCTTCAAGCGTTCGCGCCTCGCCCGCGAAGACAAGCGGAGGGTAGCTTGAAAGCTCCGTCTCGACCGCCGCGAGCGCGGCCGGGTCCGGGTAGTCCGCCGGCATGTGGCGGGCCGGCCTTTGCCGCCAGCTGTCAGGAGTCCAGTTCACAGGGTCTCCAAGGGCCGCGCCTCCGAAGTCCGGCATGCCTAGCCTCCCCCTTTCGGCAGCGCAACACGAGGCGAAGCCGCACGGGGTTCATCATCCGCGCCGAAGGGTTAAAAAGGCTCGAACGATTGGAGGAAACCGAATGCGGAAACTGAACATCCTCGCCGCTGCGCTCGCGGCTGTCGGCCTCTCGCCCGCCCTCGCCCAGCGCGATTTCAGCAAGGTCGAAGTCACGGCGACGCCCGTCGCGCCGAATATCTACATGCTGCAAGGCGCTGGCGGAAATATCGGCCTTTCGGTCGGCGCCGACGGCGCCTTCATCATCGACGACCAGTTCGCGCCGCTTGCCGACAAGATCAGAGCCGCGGTCGCCCTGGTGACGCCCGACCCCGTCCGCTTCGTCCTCAACACCCATTGGCATTTCGACCATACGGGCGGCAACGAGTCCTTTGGCGGCGGCGGCGCCGTCATCGTCGCGCATGACAATGTCCGCACGCGGCTGAAACAGGGAATGAAGAACGAGGAAATGGGCTGGAGCGTCGACCCTGCGCCGGCCGCTGCGCTTCCCGTCGTGACCTTCGGCGATGACGTGACGCTTCACTGGAACGGGCACACGATCCGCGCGCATCACCCGGCGCCCGCGCACACGGACGGCGACGCGATCATCCGCTTTGTCGAGGCCAATGTCGTCCATATGGGCGACATCTATTTCCAGGGCGGCTATCCGTTCATCGATCTTCAATCGGGCGGCAGTCTCGACGGCGTCATCGCCGCGCAGGAAGGCGTTCTGGCGACCATCGACGATGAGACGAAGATCATCCCGGGACACGGGCCCCTGTCGAACAAGGCCGAACTCGCATCAACAATCACGATGCTGAAAGACGTCCGCCGACGGGTCAAAAAGCTTGTCGATCGCGGGCTGTCGGAAGAGGCGACGGTCAAAGCCGACCCGTTGAAGGACCTCAACGGGGTCTGGGGCGGCGGCTTTATCAAGGGCGACGCGATGACGCGGACAGCCTACCGATCGCTCAAAAATGAGTGACGGCGGAACGCATAAAAAGAAAACGCCCGCGAAAGGGGTGCGCGGGCGTTTCCGTCATCGCTCGTTCAGGGGCGAGCTTTTCTTGTTATTGGGACTACGAGAGGAGCGTCGCCGAAGCGACTTCGCCGCGCTTGATCACGCATTCGGCGGTCAAGGACGGACCGTCGGCGAGCGGGATGAGCTTGAGGACGATTTTCTGCACCGCCCCGCCCTTCGCCTTGACGAATTTCGTGCGGTAGGCGTCGATCGCGGCAAGGCCTTGCGCGTCGAGCGCGCCGGCGCAGAGCTGAAGCTGGTCTTCGCGTTCGCCGGCAAAGGCCGGCGCGGCGCTGAGGGCGATGGTCGAGGCCGCGAGGGCGATCAGAAGATTTTTCATCTGAGAGTTCCTTTCCGGTTTGGTTGCGAACGCGTTTGGCTATGATCTGTCGTTCTTGTGATCCTATTTACTATTGTTTTTTAAAGTGTCAAGATCATTTTTGGCTTGGGGACAGAAATTTGGTAGAATCTCCGGCCAGACGGTCGACCCGGGCGCAAGACCCGTCGCGATCTCGAGGAAACGGCGTGAAAAAGGGCATCAATGTCAAGGACTTATAATCAGGACTGCGTGCTCGCCTATGCCTTTGACCTGCTTGGCGAGCGCTGGACCTTTCTGATCATCCGCGAGCTTTTTCTCGGACCGAGGCGTTTCGGCGATCTGCACGCGGCCCTTCCCGGCA
The DNA here is from genome assembly GCA_013389125.1 of Parvularculaceae bacterium. GTDB lineage: Bacteria > Pseudomonadota > Alphaproteobacteria > Caulobacterales > Parvularculaceae > Amphiplicatus. The sequence continues at coordinate 4,092 of JACADX010000082.1, forward strand.
TCGGGACCAATCTCCTCAGCAAGCGCCTTAAGGAACTCGAGGAAGCCGGCATTGTCGCGGCGACCGGCGACGGGCGCGGCCAGTATCGCCTCACGGACGAGGGCGAAGCGTTGCGCCCGACGGCGCGCGAACTGATGTTCTGGGCGATCCACTATTTCATGGCGCGGCCGGAAAACTCCGCGCCGAAGGAATGCATCTTCTCGAACGACCTCGTTCCTGATTCCGTCGCGCTGGCGATCGAAGTCTTTTCAAGCCGGTGTACTATTCCGCATACGAACTATGTGCTGCACGTCAAGATCGACGACGCCGCCTATACGTTCTTTCACATGAACAAGGAGACGACGGCGCGGCGCGGGACCGATGCGCCGGCGTCGGCGCGCGTCGAGACCGACGTTGCGACGCTTATGCAGGCGATGCGCGGCGAGATCTATGTCGGCGACGCCAAGAAACGGAGCCGGCTTTCGGGCGATGAAGCGGCGATCGACCATTTCTTTTCAAGCTTCATTCCCGGCGCCGACGTCGCCTTCGAAGTCGGCGAACTCATCAAGCAGCGCCGCCTCCTGAAACGCGAGAGCGATACGGTCAGGCTCGCTGCGGCAAAGGCGTAGCGCGCGCGGCGTCGAGATAGCGCGCCGAGATCGGCTTGATCGAGCCTTTCTCGAATTCGAAGAGCAGCGGGTTTCCGGTCGGAATTTCGACGTCGACGATCTCTTCGTCCGAAACGTTCATGAGCAGCTTGACGAGCGCGCGAAGCGAATTGCCATGCGCGGCGATGAGGAGCGATTCGCCGCGTTTGAGGCGCGGCGCGATCTCGCTTTGGAAGAGCGGCGCCACCCGCGCGAGCGTCGTTTTCAAGGACTCCGTAGTCGGAACATCGACGCCCTGATAGCGCCGGTCCTTCGCGGGATCGCAAGAGCTCGCCGGATCGAGCGGCGGCGGCGGCGTGTCGAAGCTCCGTCGCCAGATCTTCACCTGCGCCTCGCCGTGCTTTTCCGCCGTCTCTTTCTTGTTAAGGCCTGTGAGGCCGCCATAGTGCCGTTCGTTGAGCCGCCAATCCTTCGTCACCGGCAGCCACATGAGGTCCATTTCGTCGAGCGCGATGTCGAGCGTCCTGATCGCCCGCTTCTGGACCGACGCGTAGGCCGCCGTCCACGGAACGCCGGTCGCCTTCAAAAGCGCGCCGGCGCGCCTTGCTTCCGCGCGGCCCTCCTCCGTCAGATCGACATCGACCCAGCCGGTGAAGCGATTTTGAAGATTCCACTCGCTCTGCCCGTGCCGCACCAACGCAAGAAACGTCATCGTCCTCAAATCCCTCACGGCGGACCGCGTTCATAAGGCGGTGAACGGCGGTTGGCTACCCGGGAAAATGCGCTAAAAGCGGTCCATGTCGAAACCTCAGAATATCGCGCTCGCTCTTCATGGCGGTGCCGGCGCCCGCGCCGGCCGCGACTACGCGCAGGCCGAAGCGCATCTTGCCGCCCTTTGCGCGCGCGGCGAGGCGCTGCTGAAAGACGGGCGGCGCGCGCTCGACGTCGTCGAGGCGATGGTCGCCGACATGGAAAGTTCGGGCCTTTACGTCGCGGGCCGCGGCTCGTCGGTCAACAAGGCCGGCTATGTCGAGCTTGACGCGTCGATCATGGAGGGCGGGCTTCCGGGCGAGGATGCGCCGGCGCGCCGGAAAGCCGGCGCCGTCGCCGCCGTCGCGCATGTGAAATCGCCGATCAAGGCGGCGCGCCTTGTCATGGACGAGACGCCGCATGTGATGCTGGTCGGCCGGGGCGCGGAGAATTTCTGCCGGTCTCGCGGCCTCGAATTCGTCATGGACCCGGCGCGATATTACACGACGCCGATCGGCGTCACGGAAAAGGAAATGCTCGAGGACGAGCTTGCGCACGGCACGGTCGGCGCTGTCGCTCTCGACGCGAGCGGCCGCCTCGCTGCGGCGACATCGACAGGCGGCGTCTTCGGCAAGCTCGAAGGGCGCGTCGGCGACACGCCGATGATCGGCGCCGGGACGTGGGCGGACGAATATGTCGCCGCCTCCTGCACGGGGCTCGGCGAATATTTCATCCTCGCCGGCGGCGCGCAGGACGTTGCGAGCCGCGTTCGGTATCAAGGCGCCGAGCTCGGCCAGGCCGCGCAAGGCCTCATCAAAGACGTCGGTCGACAGGGAGGTCATGGCGGCGTCATCGCCGTCTCCCGCGAGGGCGAGATCGCTTTCGCCTGGAATTCCGACGGCATGAAGCGCGCCGGCGTCGGACCCGACCGGCCGCGTTTTTCGGCGACCATGTGATCAACCGGGTGGGCGCCC
>JACADX010000163.1 GCA_013389125.1 Parvularculaceae bacterium
CTGCCGCCTCAAAGACTTCCGGCGCATCGCAACCCGCTACGACAAGCTCGCCCGCAACTTCCTCGCCGCCGTTCAGCTCACAGCGACCGTCTGCTACTGGTTATGAGTCTGGACCCTAGTTCTGTTCGCAGTCTTGAGTGGAGACGGAACGGCGGTTCTTACGCAGTCCGCCGTCGCGGCCGGGTTCATCGCGGTCGCGCTGGTCGGCCATCGCGCCGGAATCGCCTTGGTCGCCGCAGGGATCGCCGCCCATGGGGTCTATGATTTCGCTTACGCGACGCTTGGACTTGACCATGGCGCGCCGCAATGGTGGCCGGCGTTTTGCGGCGCTGTCGATATCGTGCTCGCCGCGGCGGCGATGGTCGGGCTGAAACGCAAGACAGCGCCGGCATCGCCCGCGTCATAGCGTCGGACGCCGAATATCGCCGGCGCAACTCTCCTACTTGCCGTCATCCGCCCTCTTTCGGAGCCGCAACGCATCGTCAATGACGTGAAAGACGTAGTTCTGCTCGACGACGCCGCCAAAGAGATAGGCGCGCGGCCCTTTCGCGTAGATCGTCACATCCTGGCCGCCATGCGTTTCAGAGCGGTTCGGGATCGTCGATTGCTGCTTGTAGTTGACGTCGGCGACTTCCTCCCGCGTCGGCTCGTGACGCTCGCCGGTCTTCTGCTGGCCGAGCAAGATGGCGCCTGGTCCCATTGCATAGCCGAGCGTCGTATAGGTCTTCCCGTCGCCGGCGAGCGCATAACCGTCGCGCTGGTTCTCGGATTCAGGCGTGGCGGTGACAAGTCCGAGAATGTCGTTTCCTTTGCGGGGATAGCCGGCGAACGTCATCGTGTGTCCGTGGTCCGCGGTGACGATGATCAGCGTGTCCTTGTCGCTCGTCATCTCGTCCGCGGCGGCGACCGCCTCAGCGAAGATCTGTGCGTCCTTGAGCGCGCGCGCCGCATTGCCGGCGTGATGCGCGTGATCGACGCGTCCGCCTTCAACCACCAAAAGGAAGCCGTCCTTGTCCGTCCGCAAGATCTCGATCGCCTTCCGCGTCATTTCGACGAGAGATGGTTCGCCGGCCGCATCGGTTTCGCGATCCGTTTCGTATTTCATTACGGTAGGCTCAAAGAGGCCGAGCGCCTTCGGCGACGTCGCCGGATCAAGCGCATTGAAACCCTCCCGGTTCCAGACGTAGGGACGATTATTGCCTTTCTTCGTCCACTCCTCAGTCAGATTGCGGCCGTCGCGGCGCGCGCCCTTCGCGTCCTCATATTCCGGATCAAGCGTTTCCGCCGGCAGGAACGGCGCGCGCCCGCCGCCGAGCACGACTTCGAGGCCGTCGCCGTCCGAAAACTCGATGAGCTGCCGCGCGATGTCCTTGCACCCGCCTTCGACTGCTTCCGGCGGCAGGGCGGCGTCGGTCTGCCAGCTGCGATCCGCCGCGTGCGCATAGACGGCGGCCGGCGTTGCGTCCGTGATGAGCGAAGTCGAAACCACGCCAGTCGCCAATCCGGCGCGTTCGGACAATTCACCGAGCGTCGACACGAAAGCCGTCTTCGCTGATTCGCAGTCGCCTGTTCTGACCGCGTCGCTCAACGCAACAACGCCGATTTTCGTCTTCACCCCGGTCGTCATCGCCGACATCGTGCCGGCGCTGTCGGGCGTTTGCGCATCCGTATTGTAGGTCTTCGCCATCGCAAGATGGGGAAACCGTTCGAAGGAAAGGAAGTTCTCCTCGCCTTCCTCGCCGCGCGTCTGGCCGTCGTAAATGCGCGCGGCCGCGACTGTCGTCGGGTCCATGCCGTCGGCGACAAAGAGGATGACGTTTCTGGCGAGCTTCTTATTGGCCTTTACAGCCCGGCGCGCCGCAAGTGTTGACTGACCGTCCTCGAAATAGCGGTCTTTTTCGACGGGCGCCGGCTCGGCGGCGAACAAGGGCGCGGAAAGGGCGGAAAGGGCGGCGGCGAGAGCGAGGCGAGGGCGCAAAGTCATGGCTATCTCCCGGGATGCGAGGCGATCTGCATCGCCGTCTCGAAAATCGCGCCAAAACAAAGCATGATCGGCGGCGGATTGGTATCGGCTTTTCATAAGGGGGCGCGACAGTTTCATGACCAAGGGACGCAATTTCGGGGCGCTTCGCTGGGCCGGCCTTCTCGTCCTTGCCGCAGCCGCCGGAGCGGCGTTCTGGTTGAAAACGCCGTCGCCGGCGCCCTTTGACGCGAGCGCGGCGCTTGATGCGGCGAAGTCCTATGACGTCCGCATTATCCGAGACAGATGGGGCGTCCCGCATGTTTATGGTTCCCGCGACGCCGATGTCGCTTTCGGTCTTGCCTATGCGCATGCGGAAGACGACTGGAAAACGATTGAAGAGGTCATCCTCTTCGCGCGCGGCGGGCTTGCCCGTCGCACCGGCAAGGACGGGGCCGTCACGGATTATCTCATCGCCGCGCTCGGCGTCTGGAACGATATTAACAGAAAATATGAAACGGATCTCACGCCGGAAACGCACGCGATGCTTGAGGGTTATGCGGCGGGAATCAATCTCTGGTGCGCGGAGGATCGCACGCGCTGCGCGTCAGGCGTCGCTCCCGTCTCCGCCAAGGACATTGTCGCCGGCTTCGTTTCGCGAACGCCGTTCTTCTACGGGCTCGACGGCGAACTGAAGAAGCTGTTTGAGGCGGAACCCGGGAAGCAGGCGGCGCTGACAAGGGTTCGCGAAGCGTTCCTCCGCGTCGCCCCGGGCGTCGAGCTCGGCTCGAATGCGATTGCGGTCGCGCCTTCGCGGTCCAGCGATGCGCATACGCGTCTGATGGTGAACTCGCATCAGCCTTATTCGGGACCGGTCGCATGGTACGAGGCGCGCCTCAAATCGAACGAAGGCTGGGACATGATCGGCGGCGTTTTTCCGGGTTCGCCGGTCATCCTTCACGGCGCAGGCCCCAATCTCGGCTGGGCGCACACGGTGAACGCGCCGGACCTTGTCGATATTTACGCGCTCGAAGTCGACGACGCGAAGAAGCCGACGAAATACAGAATGGATGGCGAATGGCGCCCGCTCGAGCGATCGCACGTCACCTTGCGCGTAAAGCTTGTTGGGCCCTTCTCGCTGCCTGTGACGCGCGACGTCTATCGTTCCGCGCATGGTCCTGTCTTTGTCGCGAAAAACGGCGTTTTCGCGGTCGCCTATGGCGGGCAGGGCGATATCGGCGCCGTCGAGCAATGGTTCGGCATGAACAAGGCGGCGTCCTTCGCGGGCTGGCGGCGTGCGATGTCGCGCCAGTCGATACCGAGCTTAAACGCCGTCTACGCCGACAAATCCGGCATGATCGCCTATTACTACAATGCGGCTCTCCCGATCAGGAGCGAGAACGCCGACTGGTCGGGCGTCGTCGACGGATCGCGGAGCGATCTCTTATGGACGGGCGTCAGACCCTTCGGCTCAGCGCCCCATATCGTCGCGCCGGCTTCCGGCTATGTCGTTAACGCCAATCACTCGCCGTTCGACGCCTCGGCGCCGGGCGACAACCCGATGGAAGCGGACTTCCCGCCGCATTTCGGCGTCGACCGCAACACGACCAACCGCGGGATCAGGATACAGGCGCTTTACGGCGCCGATCCCCAGATTGATGCGGACGAATTCGTCTCTTATAAATTTGACCATCAGTACGCGGCGAATTCTCGCCTGCGCCTGCTGATCGCCGGGCTCGTCGCGGACCCGGCGCTTGCAAGCGATCCGGAAACCGCCGAGGCGGCGGCGCTTCTTAAAGGCTGGGACGGGTCGACGGCGCAAGAGGATCGCGCCGCGGCGCTCGCGGTCCGCATCGGCTACCTCAATCTCGGCTATCGACTGATCGGCGCGATCGATCCGATTGAAGAGCCGGATCCCGCAAGCGCGCTTCGCCGCGCGGTGCGCGAACTCAAAACCGGATTCGGCCGCATCGACCCGCAATGGGGCGAGGCGGTGCAATTGAAGCGCGGCGCGGTCAGCCTCGGGCTGAACGGAGGGCCCGACATCCTGCGCGCCGTCTATCCGACCGGAACGCCGGAAGAGGGGACGCAGGCGTCCGCCGGCGGCGACACCTATATTCTCTATGCGGATTGGCCGACCGACGGCGGCGCGCCGCTAATCCGCACGATTCACCAGTTCGGTTCTGCGACGCTCGATCAGAAGTCGCCGCATTACGCCGACCAGGCGCCGCTCTTCGCCGGCGAGGATTGGAAGACGCCGGCGATGACGCTCGAAGGGGTCCTAGCCGAAGCGACGCGCGATTACCGGCCGGGGCGCTAGAGCTTCGCGCGAAATTTCGGAATCGGGGCGCTCGCTCTAGTCATTGTTCGTCGCGGCGTTTACGCGCTGAACCGCGCACGCTTCAGCGCACGCCGCTCTAGATTGGGAATATCTCGTCAAAAGGGCCGCGCATCGCGGACCATGATCGCCGGTCGGCGGTTTCGTCGTCTCCGACCCGGCCTTCAAGCTCGAAGGAAACCGGAAGAAACGGCGGCGTCGATCCTGCTAATCCCGCCACTTGAAATTGAATTCGCGCATGATGTGGAACCCGGCGATGTACTGGTTCTGGTCGCCGTAGGTCTCGATGATCGGCGTGTTCGCGAACTCCGGCAGGATATAGCGGTAGGAAACGTAGGGGTTCAGCGACCAGCGCTTCATGATGTTAATGTAGGCGTTAAGGCTCCCGCCGACATCGCGAATGCCGCGGCCCGCGTCATAAACCGGAAGGCCCGATGCGGCGGACTGCGCCGGCGTCACTGAGAAATAGGTGTCAGCGTAAGAGTCGCCGATCCATGTCGCGTTTCCTGAAACAGACGTCGATACGCGGCCGAATCGGAAAAGCAGAAAAGTGCCGGCTGCGTCGACGCTGAGGCCGTCATGGCCGCCGACGACGCCCTTTCGGATCTTCGCGCGGAAGAGAAAGCGGTCGACGAATTTGGTCGCCGCAAAGCCGCCGACTTCGAACGTATGGTCGATGTCGCCGAGGCCGGTGAGCGCCGCATTGTCGTCCTCGTCGCGATCGCCGACGAGGCGAATCGACGGGCCGAAGCTGAATCCGGAAAAGCCGAAGAGCGCGATGTCGGCGCCGTCATTGTCGAGGAACACGAAGTTCCTGAATTTCACGTAGACTTCAGGATCAGCGCGCCATTCGAAGTCGTCCGAGCCGAAATAGTCCGGGCGGTACTCCGGCCCGACGCCGATCGAGAGATCAGTGTTGGACGGGGCGAGAAAGGTGAAAACGCCGACGAAGTCGCGAAGCGGGCGCCATTTTTTGTCTTGATCGAACTCGTCGTCGCTGGTGACGCGCGGCCGGTCGACCGTTGGCGAGGGGCGCTTTTCGCCGAAAATCGGATCGAGCCGCGGCTCGTCAATCTGCTGCTGGGCGAACGCCTGCGCTGCCGTCAAAACCGTCGTTCCGCTGAGGAGAACCGCCGCCAACCGCAACATCGTCTTCACTTCAACACTCCTCCGC
>JACADX010000008.1 GCA_013389125.1 Parvularculaceae bacterium
GAGAACGACCGGCTTTACGGGCGCGGCGGCGCCGACGACGGCTATGCGATGTTCGGCGCCTTGACCGCGCTCGTCGCCCTCGAAAGAGAGGGCGTCCCCCGCGCGCGCTGCGTCACCGTCATCGAGGCTTCCGAAGAGTCGGGCTCGCCGGACCTTCCCTTCCATATGGAAAAGCTTGCAGGAAAGATCGGCGATGTCGGCCTCGTCATCTGCCTCGATTCCGGCTGCGGCGATTACGAACGGCTGTGGCTGACGACGTCTCTGAGGGGCCTCGTCGGCGGGACCTTGCGCATCGACGTTTTGAGCGAAGGCGTTCATTCGGGCGACGCTTCCGGGATCGTGCCTTCGAGCTTTCGCATTCTGCGGATGCTGCTTGACCGCATCGACGACGCCGCGACGGGCGCGGTCAAGCCCCAAGCGTTCCACGCCGAAATTCCGGAAGGGCGCCGCCGCGAGGCGGAGATCGCCGCTGAGGCGCTTGGCGACGCCGTCTTTTCGAAGTTTCCATTCGTACCCGGAATGTCGCCGGCGGCGCGCGACCTCGCCGAGCTTGTCCTCAACCGCACCTGGCGGCCGGCGTTGTCGGTCACCGGGCTCGACGGCGCGCCGGTTCCGGCGAACGCCGGCAACGTCCTGCGCCCCTTCACGACCGCCAAACTGTCGCTGCGCCTGCCGCCGACGGTCGAGGCGGGCGCGGCGAGCGCTGCGCTAAAGCGCCTCCTTGAAGAAAGTCCCCCTTACGGCGCGCGCGTCGCCTTCGCGCCGGAATCGGCGGGCTCGGGCTGGAACGCGCCTGCGACCGAGGGCTGGCTTTCGAAGGCGATCGACGAGGCTTCGCTCGCCTCCTGGGGAAAGCCGTCGGCGATGATGGGCGAAGGCGGCACGATCCCCTTCATGGGCATGCTGGGCGAGGTTTTTCCGAAAGCCCAGTTCGTCATTACCGGCGTCCTGGGGCCGAACTCGAACGCCCACGGGCCCAACGAATTCCTCGACTTGCCGACGGGCATGCGCGTCACCGAGACGGTTGCGCAAATCGTCGCCGCGCATGCGCGGAAATGAAAGCGTTCAGCCGAACTGCGTCAGGCTGAGATTGTTTCCGTCCGGGTCGCTGAACCACGCAACGCGCGCCGACTTGTCGGGCGTCGTCCAGATCCCATCCGCATCCTGGCCGAAGCCCGGATAGATCGTGAACGAGACGCCATTCTTTTTCAAAGCGCCGACCGCCGCCTTGATGTCGTCGACCGCAAAGCCGAAGATCGTGTGTTCATGCGGCTTCCAGTCGGCGACGGTTGAGAGCCGTAACGGCGCGCCGCCGACGTCGAACACGGCGGCGAAATCGTCCGAGCCCGTCTGCCGCAATCCGAGAACGTCGCGGTAGAACGGCTCCGACGTCGCGCGATCGCGTGTGCAAATGATGACGACGGGTCTTGCTCCGGTTAGGGCTCCCACAAGTTTCTCCTCTTTTCGCGGTTTGTTACCAGATCTGCGGCCGTTCGGGCGCCTTGATCCGCGGCCGCTTTTCTTCCGTCGGGCGCCCGAGTTCGGCCATGATGTCGGCGCGCGCTTCGTCGAGATTGGGCGCGGGCGGGCGCGTCGGCGATTGCTCGTAACCGGAAATCTTGAACGCGCTGCCCGTCATCGTGAGCGGCCCCATCTCCTTGTCGTCGACCGTGACGAACATGCCGCGCGCTTTTAGCTGCGGATCATTGACGACTTCCGCCATCGTATGGATGGGCGCCGCCGGAATTCCGCGCGCGCGAAAGAGGTTGACCCATTCCGCGACCGTTCGCGTTTTCAGCGCCGCCTCGATCTCCGCCTTCAGAACGACATGGTTTGCAAAGCGCAGATAGAGATTGTCGTATCGCGGATCCGTCTTGAAGTCCGGCCGACCCAGCGCGTCGCAAAGTTCGTCAAAGAGCCGGTCATTGGCGCATCCGATCGCGATCGGCCCGTCCTTGGCGGCGAAAACGTCGAACGGCGTGATCACCGGGTGGCGTGAGCCGGTCGGGGTTTGCGTCTCGCCGGTCGCAAGCTGGCGCACGAGCGCGCTCTCAAGCAGCATCGTCTGCACGTCGAGCATTGCGATGTCGATGAACCGCCCTTTGCCGCTCGCGCGGCGTTCGTAGAGCGAAGATGCGATCGCAAGCGCGGCGAAAGCGCCGGCCGCAAGATCGCCGAGCGAAATGCCAAGTCGGACGCCAGGCCGCCCCTCCTCGCCATTGATCGAAATCATGCCGCCAAGGGCCTGCACGATAAGATCGTATGCAGGAAGGTCGCGATATGGCCCCGTATGACCAAAGCCCGAAATCGACGCGTAAATGAGCGAGGGATAGCGGTCCTTGATCGCCGGATAATCGAGACCGAACTTCTTCATCGCGCCGGGACGGAAATTTTCGACGAGAACGTCCGACCGCCCGAGAAGTTCCTCGAAAACCCGCTTGTCGGCCTCGTTCTTCAAGTCGAGCGCAAGGCTCCGCTTGCCGCGGTTGATCGAAGCGAAATAAACGCTCTCGCCGTTCTGGAACGGCGGAAAGGCCCGCGTGTCGTCGCCATGGCCCGGCTGCTCGATCTTCAAGACGTCGGCGCCGAGCTCCCAGAGCAGGGTCGTGCAATAGGGTCCGGCGAGAACGCGGGAAAGATCGAGTATGCGGACGCCGGCGAGCGGACCGCGCGAAACGTCGGTCATGGCGAGTTCTCCGTTTCGAACCGGCGCTGAATGAACCAGTTTTCAGGCGATGAAGCCAGCAGCGCCGGCGGCGGACGCGCTTTCGATCACCCGTTCATAATCGCTAAGCGGCGGCGCCGGGCCGCGCAGGCGCCGGGCGCGCGCGCCGCCCGCAAGGCGCGTGAAATCCTCGACGATCGAGGCCTGCTGCTCATAGCCGTAAGCGATGAACGGCCGGCCGGGGTCAAGATCGTAGTCGTAGCGCCGGCTCGCGAGGAGTTCAATTCCGGTTCGCCCTAAGGCGAGATACTGCCACACATGCACAAGCTCATGCGCGAGATGCGCGCGCTCGCCGAGCGTCGTCGCCTCTTCGGGCGCATTCTTCCAGAAGATGCGCGCGCCGCGAACGATCGTCACATTGAGCATCATCGCGATCGGCGTGTGCCAGCGCGCGATGATGCGCACAAGGTCAAGGTCGACGCCGGCGGCGAGCGGCGGGGGAAGAAGCGTCCGTTCCGCCGCCGTCAGCGCCCGCGACCGCTCCGCATCGCGGCCTTGCTCAAGGAACCCGCCGCCGCGACGCAATCGCAGGTTCCCGCTCAGGGCTGGCAATTCGACCGCGCGTATTCGGCCGTTTCCTTCGCCGCTTTCTTCAGCGCCGATCTGAACGAGCCGCCGAAGATCCCGCCGCAAATTTCGCCGCCGGTTTCGACGCCGGCTATTTCGACGCCGGCGGGATCGAGATAGACGATCTCGATCGCCATCGTCCCTTTGCCGGCGATCGGGCCGAGCATGTAGCGGGAGAACCGGCTTCCTTCGTCAACCTGGATGAATCGGTACCTCAACGTCATGCCTTCGGCGTCCGAAAAGCCGCCTTCCTCATACAAATGCCCGGCGAGCTGATTGCGAAAATAGGCGCTGTATTCCTCTTCGACGCTGACCGTATCCTCGCCGTGCTCGATTTTCATCGACGCAGACTTTACCGGTTACGAGGCCGTCGCGAGCACTTTCGTCGTCGCGCTCGCGCACCCGACCGCGGCAAGCATCGCCGAAGCGATGATCAAGTTGACTATTCTCATTGCGACCCATCTGATCAAGAGTCGCCAAAATAGGCCGCCCGCTCTATATGGCAAGCGCCCTTAATCCGCGAACCACGCCCCATGAAACCCGAACGGAACCCGTTGCGGCAGGGCGACCGTCGCGACCGGCCCTTTCGCAATGTCTGTCGCGTCGAATACGAGAAAGTCCGACGCATTTCGGGACGCATCGTAAACGATTGACAGGAGATAGCCGTCGTCCTCGCCCTTCCCGGCCGCGGCGTGAACGGCCTCGCTCGGAAACCGGCCCTTTCCGAGCCGCGCGACGGACGCCGATCCCCGCGCAAGGTCGAACTTCACAATCTCCGAGCCGAGATTGAAACCGGCCTCATCGTCGCCATGCGTCGTTATCGCGTAGCCATAACGGTGTTCCAGTCCCGCCTTTGCATCAGCGACGCGTGGAAACTCGATTGGGTGATCGTCGAGTTGCTCGCTTCTTGCGAGGCCTGTTGAAAGATCAAGCCGGAAACGATGGAGGTGCGCGGGAACGTCGAAACCCTTGACCCACATTTTCTCGTAGCGCGCGACATCGAGCACGACCGCCTCGCCGTCGTCATAGGCGTTCAAGGGATGAAAGACGTAGCAGTAGGGGATTGAGAACCATTTGAGGTTCCGCGCCGTCCCCTCGCGCGGCATGACGCCGAGGCGCGCCGGATAATCGTCGCTCCACTTGTAGGGCATGCCGCCCTGCATGGCGCTCGCCATGTCGAAGACGATCGGCAGATCCATGAACACGACCTTCGTCCGCGTCGCGCAGAAATCATGCATCATCACGGGACCGCCGACCGGAATCTCTTCCGACTGGACGAGGCGCCCTTCCCGGTCGAAGCGGTGATAGACGCAATAAGGCGGCATGAACGAATAGCCGAAGGCGAGCATCTCGCCGGTCAGGGGACAGATTTTCGGATGCGCGGTGAACGCCGTCTTCAGCCTGCCGTCGAAATCGACGCAGCCTTTCGTCTTGAGCTCGCCGTCGATCTCATAGGGAAAATGCGCCTCCTCAAGCGCGAAGATCCGCCTGGCGTGACGGATGATGTTCGTGTTGGCCGTCGAGGCGCGCTTGTCGCCGAAGACCGAAGGGTCGCGCGTTAAAATTCCGCGCTCGATCAGCGGCGTCCTGACATAGCGGTTCCTGTACCAGCGCGCTTTGCCCTTTTCGATCCGCACTCCGTGGATCATGCCGTCGCCGAGGAACCAATGCGCCGAAGGCTCGCGGGCGGGGTTCGGGCCCGTCCGCATGAAGACGCCGGAAAGCTCCGGCGGCAGCGCGCCCGTCACGGGCAGGTCGAACGCTTCGACTTCCCGTTCGACCGGCGCGAAATTTCCCTTGAGCCACCATGACGTTGTTGCTGCGCCGTCCGCCATCGTCTTCTCCCGCAGTTTCCCCGGCAGGTTAGACGATCGGCCTTACTTCAGAAACACGGCTCGACAGTCCTTCCGCGCACGAGGCGTTGCAGCCCGGAATTTCATTGAGCCTGCGCCGAACGCAACGCCTTGACCGCCGATCCGTCGAGCGGCCTTCCGACCGCGGCGGCGAATTTCTCATGATAGAGCGGGTGTTCCGTTCCCATCAGGCGATCCCACCAAGTGAAATAGAGACCGTAGTTCCATCCCGCCTGAGCGTGATGGAGATCGTGGTGCGTCACCGTCGTCAGCCAGTCGAAGACCGGGCGGCCGCTCCGCCATGCCGGGAAAAGCTCGTAGCCCGAATGGCCGACGGCGTTGCGGATGATCATGTGGGCGAGAAAGAGGAAGATCGCGAACTCCGAAACCGGCAGCACGAGAAGCGTGAGCGGCATGAACGCCGCGTTGATCGCCGCTTCGCCGACGTCAAAGGAATAGGCGGTGAAGGGCGACGGGTTGTGCGACTTGTGGTGGAGCCGGTGCAACCGCCGGAAAAGGCGCGGGTCGTGGATCAGGCGATGCGTCCAGTAAAACCAGGCGTCGTGAAGGACGATCAGCGCGGCGATCGACAACCAGAAATATCCCCAGCCGAAGCGCGCCGGGTCGTCATAGGCTTTCATGACGCCGGCATCCGATCCCATGACGGAAATGACGCCGCCGAGGGCGAAGATGGCTGAAGTGCGCAAAGAGACCCGGAACTCGCGGACCATCTGCGCGCGTTTGGGCGAATCGGCGCGGATTTTCCGTCCGGTGAGCGGCGCGGCGAAAATCCGGGTCAACAGATAGACGCCGGCGGCTGCGACGAGATACCGCCCGAATTCGAAGGGCAGGATATGGAAAAACCAGTCGATCGCGGATCCAGCGATGCCGGGATCGGCGGCGTTGAAGCGGTCGTTCATGGCGGGCTCCATCA
>JACADX010000102.1 GCA_013389125.1 Parvularculaceae bacterium
ACCCGCTCGTCGCCGAGATGATCGACGCGCTTTGACCCGCCGATTGGCGACGCGCGCGCGCGCATGCTATGAGGCCCGCCGGCGTTTGAATTTGTCGGCGGGCGTTCACTCATTACGAATTACGGCATTGGCGGCGACGACGTTAAGCGGGAATCGAGCTGGCGGTATCCGCTCGGCATCTTCCTTGCGACGCTGATCCTTTGCGCGATCTTTCTTTACTATTACGTGGGACCGAGCGTTGACGAGCTTGGCGGCAATGTGCCGAGCCCGGCGATCAGCGAAGAACCGGTCGCGATCAAGGTCGGGAGCATGAATTTCGCGATCCCCGCGAACTACACGGTTTTTCCGCGCGACCGTCGCGGCGGCGACCGGGACGAGGTCTGGCTGTACGCGCTCTGGCCGACGCTCTCCGGCTACGCCCCGTCCCGCCGGGAGGACTTCGTCGAAAACCCGCCCGACACCCGCCGCATCGACATCATGATCGGCGTGCGCACGTCGCCCTTCACCGAACGCGAGCGCATCGACATTCTCTACATGCCGCAGACGACGGACGCCCGCGGTGCAAGAACGCCTTATCAACTGATCAAATATGAGTTCAAAGAACAGCGAGCGAACGTTCCGACGAGCGGCTATGCCGGCAGCGAGCTTTACCTCGGAGAGGTCGGCGAAGGGGAAATCGCCGCGATCTTTTGCATGAAGCAGCGTGAAGAACTCATCAGCCCGGAATGCTGGCGGGAGCTTGAACTTGGGCCCGATGTCACGCTGTCCTATCGGTTCAAGCGGCCTTACCTTGCCGAATGGCGCAAGATTGACGCGGAAGTCCGCGCCTTCGTCGGCAAGCTGAAGGCGAAATAGCGCACCGGCTCGTTTTTTGCCGACGCCGCCATTTCAGCGCAATGCGCGGGGTCGAATTTCCCGCATCTTGCGCGCGATGAACTTGCGCGCGATCAATATGTCGCTCCGCTCGATCGACGCAAACGCGCCCGCGGCGCGCCGTCCATGCGACGACGCCGCCAAACAAAAAGGCCGCTCGCGCGGCCTTTTAGCGTCGCCCTCGCCGCCGGCGATCAGGCCGACAATGACGCAAGGTCGATCTTGACGCCCGGTCCCATGGTCGATGAAACGGCGACTTTCTGGATGTAGGTTCCTTTAGCGCCCGCCGGCTTCGCTTTCTGCACCGCCTCGATGAACGCCTTGATGTTGGCGGCGATCTCCGCGTCCGAAAAGCTCGCCTTGCCGACGCCGGCGTGGATGAGATTGCCGACTTTCGAAATCCGGAACTCGACGGCGCCGCCCTTGGCGTCTTTCACCGCCTGGGCGATGTTCGGCGTCACCGTGCCGACCTTGGGGTTCGGCATCAAGTTGCGCGGCCCCAGGACTTTGCCGAGCTTGCCGACAAGACCCATCATGTCAGGCGTCGCGATGACGCGATCGAAGTCCATGAAGCCGCCCTGGATTTTCTCGACCAGATCGGCGTCGCCGACGATTTCAGCGCCCGCGGCGCGGGCTTCTTCGGCTTTCTTGTCTTTCGCGAAGACGGCGACGCGGACGGATTTGCCGGTGCCGTATGGCAGCGAGACGACGCCGCGGACCATCTGATCGGCATGGCGCGCGTCGACGCCCAAATTCATCGCGATGTCGATCGTCTCGTTGAACTTCGCCTTGGCGTTCGCCTTGACGATCTTGGCGGCGTCGGCGATCGAATAGCTCTTGTTGCGATCGACGGTCGCGCGCGCGGCTCTGATGCGCTTTCCCATTTTCGCCATGGCGTCAGCTCCTCACCTCAAGGCCCATGGCGCGCGCCGAGCCCATGATGATCTTGGTCGCCGCGTCGAGATCGCCGGTGTTGAGGTCTTTCAGTTTCGCCTGGGCGATTTCGCGGCATTGCGCCTGCGTCACTGAGCCCGCAATCGCGCGGCCGGCGGTCGCGCCGCCTTTTTCGATTTTCGCGGCCTTCTTCAGGAAATAGGACGCCGGCGGCGTCTTCATCGCGAAGGTGAAAGACTTGTCGGAGTAAATGGTGATGACGACCGGAATCGGCATCCCCTTTTCCATCTGTTGCGTCTGCGCGTTGAACGACTTGCAGAATTCCATGATGTTGAGGCCGCGCTGGCCGAGCGCGGGACCGATCGGCGGCGAGGGATTCGCGCTGCCGGCCGGGACCTCCAGTTTGAGGTAGCCCGTGACTTTTTTCGCCATGTGATCCTTCCAGAGACTGCGAACCAAGGGTTCTGAAGGCCCCTTGGTCCGGTCCGGGCTGGACTTCGCCCTCGCCTCCCATGGGGAGCCGGGCCGATAGCAGTCTGCCCGGGCTGGCGCAACATTAAATTTGTCGCCGGGGTCTCATTTTTGAGCCCGATCAAATTGAGCTTTCCGGCGCGAGGTCCATAGTCCCGCCGCCAATGGTGGCATGTATTTTCCCTGGGGAGTTATTATGAAAGTGCAGACATGTGCTCTTACGCGTACTTTAGTACAGTCGGCGGCGATCGCCGTTCTGATTCTGCCGCAACTTGCGTTCGCTCAAGGAAGCAAAGTAGAGGGTCGCGCCGCGCCGATTAAAGAGGTCGCGCGGGACGTTTCGCCGCCCCTGAAGAATTTGGCGACGGCCGCCACGGCCGCTGCGCTCACAACCGACGCCGACGGCGTCGCCGAAGTCCGCGTCGAACGCGACGGGCCGGAAGGTCCCAAGCATGGAACCGGCGTTGACCGCGCCCAGCAAAGCGCGGCCGGAACCGCAACGCTCATTCCCGGCGATCCCGCGCCGCCGCTCGCCAATTTCGAGGGCATCAGCAACAACGACAATTTCAACATCTTCGGCGGCCGCGTGAATCCGCCGGATCCGGTCGGCGCCGTCGGCCCCAATCACTATGTTGAAATGGTCAATCTCGCCTTCGCCGTCTACAGCAAGACCGGCGCCGTGCTTTTGCCGCCGACCGATATCGGCGCGCTCTGGGCGGGTTTCGCAATCGATGACTGCACCGATCCTTCGGGCGATCCGATCGTCGTTTACGATCACCTTTCGAACCGCTGGATTCTCTCGCAGTTCACGACGCGCGGGCTCTCCTCGACGACGGAGCCGTTTTATAACTGCGTTGCGATCTCGGTGACCGGCGATCCGACCGGCGCCTATTATCGCTATGCGTTCACGACCGGCGTCAATTTTCCAGATTATCCGAAGTACGGACTCTGGACCGACACCTATGTCATCACGAC
>JACADX010000125.1 GCA_013389125.1 Parvularculaceae bacterium
GCCGGCGCAGGTTCATTCCTCTATCTTGAAGACAACGTGCCGCTGCGCGCCGCCGGGTTCGCCAATGTCAACGGTCTCTTTGAGGCGCATACGGAAATCGCCGGCCGCATTGAAGTCATCAAGGGCCCGTCCGGCGCGGCCTACGGCGCAAACGCCATTCACGGCGTCGTCAACGTGCTGACGCGCGCGCCGAGCGAAACCGTTTCGTTTCTCGCCGAAGCGGGCGTCGACACGATCGGGCGCGTCAAGGGAAAGGGTTTCGCTTCGACAAGGGTCGGGCGGCATGGCTTATTCGGCGGGTTTTCCGTGACGGATGATCCGGGCTTTCGGGCCGATTCCGGCGCCGACCTGCAAAAGCTCTCTTTGAGGCACGATTATGATGGCGGCGCGTTCAAGGTGAAAACGATCCTCGCCGGATACAACCTCAATCAAGAAACAGCCGGCTTTATCGAAGGTCAGGGCGCTTATCGCGACCTCGCGCTTCGACGATCAAACCCCAATCCCAATTCGTTCCGAGACGCGAGGGGCGTACGGCTCTCGAGTCGCGTTGATGTCGATGTCGGCGAGGAGGCGACGTTTTCGATAACGCCATACGCGCGATGGAACGAGATGGCGTTTCGCCTGCATTTCTTTCCGTCGCAGGCGCTTGAAACGAACTCTCATTGGAGTCTCGGTGCGCAGAATGCGCTGTATCTCGACCGCGCGGGCTGGTCGGCGACCGCCGGCGTCGACGTCGAATATGCGAATGGGGATCTCTTCGAGTTCCAGTCGATTCCGACCGTTTTCAGCTACACGCAAGGGCTTCATTATGACTACGAGGTCTCGGCAGCGGCCGTGTCGCCATTCGCGAGCGTCTCCTTTTTTCTGACTGAGCGCCTCAAAGCCACAATGGCGGCGCGCTTCGACTATACGCATTATGATTACGATAATCGGACATCGTCCGGCGTTATCGGGAGATTCCTGCGTCCAGCGAGCCGCGCGGACGACTACTCGACAGCGAGCCCGAAGCTCTCCCTTTTCTATGACGCCGGCCCGACGAACTTTCGCGCGAGCTACGCGCGCGGCGCGCGTCCGCCGCAGACGACCGACCTATATCGCCTGCAGGTCAATCAGACGGCTGATCCGGCGAAGGCGGAAACGATCGACGCGTTCGAGTTTGGAATTAGAGGCTCGGCCGGGCGGATCAGCTATGACCTTGCCGGCTATTTCATGCGGAAACGGAACTTCTTCTTTCGCGACGCTGACGGCTTCAACGTAAACGACGGCCGCACGCGCCATCTCGGCGGGGAAGCCGAGATTTCCGCCGCGCTCCCGGCGGGATTTGAATTCGACGGCGCCGTCAGCTTTGGCAAGCATACATACCGATTTGACCGTCCGGTCCTGAGCCTGCCGCAAGCGACTGAAGCGATCCGCTTCGGCGATGATGTCGACACCGCGCCGCGATGGACGGCTAACCTCGTCAGCCGATGGGCACCGGCCGGCTCGCCGTTTGAGGCCGAAGTCGAGTGGACGTTTTTGGACGAATACTACATGGACGCAGCGAACGCATCCGTCTATCCGGGGCACAGTCTTGTCAATCTGCGCGGCGCTTGGGAAATAACGGAACGGGCGACCGCGACAGTCGCCGTAAGAAACGTGTTCGACAAACTCTATGCCGAGCGCGGCGATTTCGCCTTTGGAACCGAACGTTATTTTCCGGGGGAAGGACGGGTTGCGACATTCGGAATAAGGATCGAGTCATGACGCCGAAGCCGCCGCGGATTGCGCCGCCGGAATTCGGCGCGCCGATGGAGGCTGCGCATCCTTCGGAAGCGGCGCGCCGCCTCCTGGCGCTGCGTCGATCGGCTTCGGCCGACAGAATGACCGAGCCCGGTCCCGACGATGAAACCTTGGATGCGATACTTGAAATGGCGGCGCGGGTTCCCGACCATCGCAAGATCGTTCCTTTCAGATTCATCGTCTTCAGCCGCGCAGCGCGGGTGCGGCTCGGCGATGTCATCGCCGAACGATTCGTCGCGGCCAATCCCGATGCGACGCATGAACGCATCGAAGCGGAGAGAAGGAAACTCCTACGCGCGCCGGTCGTTGTCGCCGTCGTCGCCTGCATCGACAGCGCCCACAAGACGCCGGCATGGGAGCAGGAGCTGACGAACGGCGCCGTCTGCCTCAACCTGCTGCTCGCCGCATCCGCTTACGGCTTCGGCGCGAATTGGCTGACGGAATGGCACAGCTATGACGAGCGCGTCATGAACGCGCTCGGACTTAAAGGCGCCGAACGCCTCTCGGGATTCGTTTATATCGGAACCCCGACTGAGAAGCCGCGCGAGCGCCAGCGCCCTCAGATGGCCGAAATCGTGTCGCGAATGTAACCAATGGATGCTGACGAAATCGTGAAATTCACTCGTGGCGGCGAGTTCCGCAATCGATTACCTTTGCTGACCGGATTCGATGGAGAGGGCCGAATGAGCGCAAGAATACTCCTTACGTTGGCGGCGGGCGTCGCCCTGGCTTCCTGCGGCAAGCCGAAGGCGGATGAGGCGCCGGCGAGCCAGCCTGCAGCCGCAGTGGAGGAAGCGCAGAGCACAGGCGCAGCCGAGTCGCAGCCGCTCCCGGCTGCATTCGACGCTTCAGCGGCGATAGCTGGCGTCTACAAGACCGATCCAAGGCACGCCTATATTACGTTCAGCTATGATCACCAGGGATACTCGAAGCCGTGGCTGCGCTGGAGGTCATGGTCGGGTGAGCTCAACTGGAATCCGGCGTCCCCTGATCAATCATCCATCGTCGTCGACATCGATGCGGCGTCGGCCGATTCAGGCGTTGCGGAATTTGACGATCACTTAAGGAGCGCCGATTTCTTCGACGCCGCCAATCATCCGAAAATCAGTTTCCGAAGCACGTCAGTCGCCTTGACCGGCGGCGCTGCGGGAACCGTAACCGGCGATCTGACGATCAAGGGCGTAACGCGACCCGTGACGCTCGACGTGACGATCAACAAGGCTGCGAGCGATGATTTCGCCAAAGCCTATAAGCTCGGGTTTTCGGCGAAGGGCGTCGTCAAGCGCTCGGATTTCGGCGTTGACAAGTACGTGCCGTTCGTCGGCGACGACGTTACGGTCGTCATTGAGGCCGAATTCGTAATGCCGCGGCCTGAGTCCCCGCAATGAATGCCGGCGCGGATCGCTATACACGCGTTGCGATTGCGCTGCACTGGCTGATCGCCCTTATGGTGATCGGCCAGCTTGCTGGCGGCTTCTACATGCACAATCTTCCGGACGCCAAGGCCGAGCTGAAATTCGAGCTTTACCAGTGGCACAAATCCTTTGGCGTGACGATAATGCTGCTGACCCTAGTTCGTCTCGCCTGGCGATTGACGCATAAGCCGCCGCCGCTCCCGGCCGCGATGCCGCAATGGGAGAAGATCGCAGCGCGCGGCGCGCATATCGGGTTTTACATCCTGCTGATCGCGATGCCTTTCGTCGGATGGCTCGTCGTTTCGTCGTCGCCATTCGCTGATAGCGTGCAGACTTACCTGTTCGGCGTCGTGCACTGGCCGCATCTGCCTTTTTTCGAGAACGTCGCGGACCGCAAAGGGCTCTCGCACGATTTTGCGGAGCTCCATGAATATCTCGCATTTGCGATGATCGGTCTTCTTGGACTTCATGTGGCGGCGGCGCTTAAGCATCAATTTGTCAACAAGGACGCCGTGCTCTCCCATATGGTTCCATTCTTGAAGCGGGGGGCGCGGTGACGCGCCTAACCCTCGTGATCGCGGGCATTGCGCTTGCAGCGGCCTGCGGCGCGAGCGACGTCGAACCGGCAACGCCAACGGCGGCGGAGGCGAAAAGCGCGCCGGAAGCAGGCGCGTCGCTGGAAAAAACGACGTCGCCCGAAGCCGCAGAAGCTGAAGGTGGGTTGCCGAATGGCGGCGCGGCGGCGGGTACATGGATCGTCGACAAGGCGACAAGTTGGGTCGGCTTCACGGGAACCCAGACCGGCAAGGAATTCAGGGGCCGCTTTTTGGCGTATGACGCGGCAATCGAACTTGATCCGAACAACCTCGCTGCGGCGAAAATTGAAGTCGAAATTGATATGACCTCCGCGAAGACCGGCGACAAACAGCGCGACGACGCGCTTCCGGGCAAGGACTGGTTTGCGGCGGCTGCCTTTCCGAAGGCGCATTTCCGATCGCGGGACGTCTTTGCGAC
>JACADX010000155.1 GCA_013389125.1 Parvularculaceae bacterium
GCGTCTGGAATTTCTCGACGACATAGGCGCCGGCGAACCCGGCGAGCGCGCCGCTCGCATTGGCGAACGCGTCGAGAAGCTCGGCGTCCCTGACGCCGCCGAGCCCTTGCAGATACTCAAGCGCCATGCCGTACAGCGTCAATCCGAGAACGGAGAAGCGTCGGCGTCCGCGCAATCTGAGCTCGCCCAACCCCGCCGCGCCGCCAAGCGCCGAATAGGCGAGAAAGTGGCCGATCTTGTCGGCGTAATCGGCGTTATCGAAAAGCAGTTCGGCGAGATAGCGCGCCAGCGCCATTCCGGATTCCGTCTCCTCCGGATCGGGGGTCAATGTCTGCCAGGTGACGAAAACGATGAGCAGCGCGAAAACGCCGCGCCAGAACGATCTTGGCGTCATGCGGCGGGACCGCCGGACTTCGCCGCCAGGCGCTTTTCCCATTCGATGGCGGAGCGAACGATGAAATCGATATCGTCATAGCGCGGCCGCCAGTCGAGCTGGGTGCGGATCGCCGCCGTGTCGGCGATGAGCTGCGGCGGATCGCCGGAGCGGCGAGGCCCGATTTCGTGCGGCAGCGGCCTTCCGGTCACGCGTTCAAAAGCGTCGATGACTTCGGACACCGAATAGCCGCGCCCGTATCCGACATTGAGAATTTCGGGTCCGGCGCCGCGCCGCAAGCGCGCAAGCGCGGCGAGGTGAGCGTCGGCGAGATCGGACACGTGCACATAATCGCGAATGGCGGTTCCGTCGGGCGTCGGGTAGTCCGCCCCGTAGATCTGCAGCTTTTCCCGCCGCGCGCCGACGGCGATCTGGGCCGCGACCTTGATGAGGTGGGTCGGCTTGCCGATCTGGCCGGCGCGGCCTTTGGGATCGGCGCCGGCGACATTGAAGTAACGAAGCACCATATAGGAGAAGCCGTGCGCCTTCGCGGCGTCCTCAAGCACGCGTTCGCTCATCGCCATTGAAGCGCCATAGGGCGAAATCGAATGGATCGGCGCCGATTCATTCACCGGCGAATGATCGGGCATGCCGTATACGGCGGCGGTCGACGAGAAAATGAAGCGCTCGATGTCGCAGGCCGCGCAAGCCTCAAGGAGAGCAATCGTCTTCGCGGTGTTGTTCCAATAATAATGGAGCGGCTTCTGCACCGATTCCGGCACGAGAGTCGAACCGGCGAAGTGGATGACTTCGTTGACGCCGAAGTCCCGCATCAAGCGAATGACGACCTCGCGATCGCCGACGTCGGCGACAATGAGGCGCTTGGGATCGGGCGACAGCCAGCGCGCGCCGGTCGAGAGATCGTCAAGCGACACCGAGGGCTCGCCGGCCTCGGCGATCGCGAGAAGCATATGGGCGCCGATATAGCCGGCGCCGCCGGTGACAAGCACCGTCACGGCCGCACTCTCGACGCGCGTTTGTTCACCAAGTCGATCGTCCTTGCACCCGGCGAATTTTGCCTATCGTGACACCGAAGGATTATTATAAGACAAACGCCGCAACGGGTAGAGCGCATGCTGGGCAGGATTTTCGGGGGAAAACAGCCGCAGGCCGCCGTTCCCGAGGGCCAGCGGCTCTATGCGATCGGCGACATCCACGGCTGCGCCGGGCTGCTTGACGCGCTGCTCGCGTTAATCGGTCTCGAAAGCCGGGGGGCCAAGCGGCGGCTCGTCTTTCTCGGCGACTATGTCGATCGCGGACAGGACTCCCGCGGCGTCATCGACCGGCTCTTGAAAGTGAGGGCGGACGAGCCCGAGACGATCTTCCTGAAGGGCAACCATGAGCAGGCGATGCTGGATTTCCTGCAATCACCCGACCTTAGCGAAGAGTGGCTGCACTGGGGCGGCGACAAGACGCTTGAGAGCTATGGCGTCGCCGACATCTGGAGGAAGCGCCCGAGCGCCTTGGCCCGCGAGCTTGATGAACGTCTCCCTGAGCCGCATCGCGAATTCCTGCGTTCGCTCGATCTGTGGCGCGTCGTCGGCGACTACGCCTTCGTTCATGCCGGCTTCAGGCCCGGCGTCGCGCTCGAAGATCAGCGCCCGGAGGACTGCCTCTGGATTCGCGGCGAGTTTCACAATGCCGAGTCCGACCAGCGGCCGCGCGAAACGGTCGTTCACGGCCACCACCCGGTCAAGAAGCCGACCGACGCCGGATGGCGAATTAACGTCGACACGGGCGCTGTCTGGTCGGATGCGCTGACCGCGGTCGTTCTCGAGGGCACGACGCGACGGTTCCTTTCGACCAGGCGCTGAGGCGCTCGCGCCTCAGGCCATGGCGGTCGCCGCCCATTTAAACGCGGCTTTCGTCAGCGGGCTGAACCCTTGCGCCAGCGCTTTCGGACAGAATCGGCGCTGGAAGGCGACGAGAGCGGCCGCGTGCGCGTTGTCAGGCGCATCATAGCCGATCGCGCGCAGCATCGCTAAGGCGTCCTGATAGGAGATCGAAGGGTCTTCATCGCCGGCGTAGCGCCCGACGGCGAGGCCCTCGGCCGCAAGCTTTCCCCAGGGAAAGAGCTCCCCGGGGTCTTCCTTTCTTTGAGGCGCGACGTCCGAATGGCCAAGCACGCGCGTCGCCGGCACGCCGTGGCGCGTCTTGATGTCCTTGATGAGCGCGATGACCATGTCGATCTGGCGCGCGGGAAACTTGCGATAGCCCCATTCATGGCCTGGATTGACGATTTCAACGCCGATCGAGCGCGCATTGATGTCGGTCTCGCCTTTCCAAGCGCCGACGCCCGCGTGCCATGCGCGCTTTCCCTCCGGCGCCAGCGCGTAGATCGTTCCGTCCTCATCGACCAAATAGTGGCACGAGACCCTGGCGGCGGGGTCGCAGAGACGGCGGAGCGCTTCCTCCGCCGACTTCATGCCGGTGTAATGCAGAACGATCATGTCGACGGCGCGGCCGCGATCATCGAAATTCGGCGACGGGCGGCTAACGAAAGTCACGTCCGTCATGGCTCGCGCTTTCCTGGAGCAGTCGACGGCTGCGCTACGATAATCGGTTCCGGCGCGCCGGGTTCCGGCGCTGTCATCGGCGCGCGCAAAACGACGATTCCGACGCCGACAAGGGTCATGGCCCCGCCGACAAGAATGACCGCCGTCAGCGGCTCGCCGAGAAAGAGCACTGAAAACAGGACTGCAAGGAACGTCGTCAGCAAGGTCGACGATGCGACCTGCGACACGGGCCGCCGCTGCAGCAGCCAGTAATACGCCGTGTGACCGAATACCGAAGAAACCAGCGCCGAATAGAGAATAGCGCTGGCGACGAGCTTCTTGTCGCTCGCCGCGAGCGCCGCAAAATGGTCGCGCTCAAGGCTTGCCGAAATGATCATGAGAATGGGCGCTCCTATCAGGCCGAACCACGCGAGCAGCTCCCACGGCTTGAACGCGCTCGCCTTCTTTACGAGAATAGCCCCGAACGCCTCAACCAGCGTCGCTGCCGCGACAAGCCCCACGCCGATGCCGATGCGCGCTTCCGGCGGCGCGCTTTCCTTGTCGAGCGCGATGACCGCGACGCCGGCAAAGGCCAGCCCGATGCCGGCAATTCGCCGCCAGCCGATCTGCTCCCTCAGAAATAGGACGGAAAGGATGGACGCAAATGGGACATAAAGCTCGTTGGCGATCGCCGCCGCCGACGCCGTCGCAAAGATGAACCCGCTGAATAGCAGCGCATAATTGAATGCCCCGAAACAGAGCGCGGCGGCGAAGATTGTCCGCATTTTCCCGCTGCGCCAGCGAAGAAACGGCGCAAGGACGATCGCCACAAGCGTCATGCGCATCGCGGCGTAAAAGATCGGCGGGATTTCGGCGACGGCCGCCTTAATGACGACGTAGTGAAATCCCCACGCCACGCAGAGGACCACCATGACGGCCAGCTCGCGCGCGCTCAAGTTCGCCCCCAACAAAGGCCAGGATTGAGGCCGCCTTACGCCGCTCCGTCGATGTCAGCAATGCGCTTGTGGTCGGCGCTTTGTCAGGCGGCCCCGGCGTTGCGCCAGCCCCCGCGCCGCCCCTGCCGGGCGGTGAGCGCCGACAGCGCGCCAAAGACCGCGGAAACGGCGATCGCAAGCGGCGCGGCGAAGGCGACCGCAACGAAAGCGACCGCAAAGACGCCGAGAATGGCGAGGAAAAGCACCGCGTCAATCAGCCCGGCGACGCTGCGCGCGCCAGGTTGAAACCCTTTGCCGACGCCAAGACCAGCCTTTTCGACTTGCATTACGCCCACGCCAACACCACCGCCGGTCAGTCTACGCATCGCCCCTTCTTCGCGTCCAGAGGCCTTCGCCATCGAGGGCCATCACAAATTACAATTCAACAGTTAAGCGAAACTTAGGCGAAAACAACGTCTGGTTAACCGGTTCTTTCGGCGATGATCCGCTCATAGGCGGCGTTGATCGCGGCCGTGCGGTTCTCGGCGATCTTGACGAGCGAGGCAGGCACCCCGCGGGCGATGAGCGCGTCAGGATGGTTCTCCCGCATCAGCTCACGATATTTCGTGCGAACGTCCGCAAGGTCCGCGTCATGGTCGAGGCCGAGGATCAGATAAGGATCATCCTGATCCGCGCCGAGATGGGCGGCCTTGAGGCGCCGCCACGCGCCCGGCTTCAGTCCGAAGGTTGCAGCCGCCTGCTCCAGCATCGCCAGTTCGCGCGGATGCGCCTGGCCGTCGGCGAGCGCGACATAAAGAAGACAGTCGATGACGTCTTCGAGCACGACCGGATCGTTATCGAAAATTCTCGCGACCTGCGCGACGTAATGCTCAAATCCGGAGACATCCTGTTTGGCGAGGTCGAAAATCATCCGGACCTTTGATTCCTCCGACGCCGGGAACCTAAAGAACTTTCGAAACGCCGCGACCTCATTATCAGTGACGTAGCCGTCCGCGCGCGCGATCTTTGCGGAAAGCGCGATCAGCGCGATTGAGAACGCGGATTCATCGCGCCTTGCTTTCATGTCGACGAATGCGTCAAGCGCCGCGCCGAGCGTTTTCTTATGCGCCTCCTCAATCGCCTCGCCGATTCGGTCCCAAATGCCCAACGACCAGTTCCTTATGTTCGGCGAACCCCTAGCGGGCCCGGCGATGCGTCGCCAGAGGTTCGCGGCGCCTGCGATTCTCCCAGTATTCAACAGATTTGTGGAAAAATAAAATTTCGAGCGGCGACCGCGCGTTGAGCGCGCCGTCGCGCACGTGATGCGCCGATCGAGCGGGGCCGGCCTTGCGTTGGGGAGCCTGACGCGCACTATTTCGCGGTCCGGCGAAACGGACGCTGACCAACGGGACTGGAATGGACGCGTTCTTGGATCAGTTGCGTTTGGCGGTTGCCGCCTTGATATGCGGCGGCGGCCTGATGACCGCTGCGCTCCTGCTCGCGGATTACGTCCGATGGTGACGCGTCAGGCGTCATAGCCGAGAATCGGAGCCAGCCAGCGCTCGGTCTCCGCAACGCTCGTTCCGGTTCGCCTCGCATAGTCTTCAACCTGGTCCTTGGCGACGTGTCCGACGCCGAAATAGACGGCTTCGGGATGGCTGAAATACAGTCCGGAGACGGAAGCCGGCGGCGTCATCGCGAAACTTTCGGTCAGCGCCATGCCGGCGTTCTCGCCCGCCTTGAGAAGCCGGAAAAGCGTCGCCTTTTCCCGGTGATCCGGTTGCGCCGGATAGCCTGGCGCCGGCCTGATGCCCCGATATCGTTCGGCGATCATGTCCTCAAGGGAAATGGCCTCGTCCCTCGCATACGCCCAGAACTCGCGCCGCGCCCGCGCGTGCAAGTGCTCGGCGAAGGCTTCGGCGAGGCGATCGGCGATCGCTTTCGACATGATCGCCGAATAATTGTCGTGACGGCGGTCGAAGGAGGCGGAGAGGTCTTCTTCCCCGACGCCCGCCGTCACCGCGAAGGCGCCGACATAGTCGGGCTTGCCTGTCTCCTTCGGCGCGACGAAGTCGGAGAGGCAGTAGTTCGGCGCGCCGTCATCGCGTTTCGCCATTTGCTGGCGGAGGCCGTGCAAGATCGCGATCGGACGGTCTCGGCTTTCATCCGCGTAAACTTCGATGTCGTCGCCGACGGCGTTTGCGGGCCAGAATCCGACAACGCCGTGCGCCGAGAGGCGCTTGTTCGCGATTATATCGGCAAGCAGGCTTCGCCCGTCGGCGAATAGCGACCGCGCCGACTCGCCGACGACGTCGTCGTCAAGAATTCTTGGATATTTCCCAGCGAGTTCCCATGTCGCGAAAAACGGCGTCCAGTCGATATGGTCGGCGAGCGTCTTCAGGTCGTAATCACGGAACGGCCGGACGCCGGTGAACGACGGGACCGGCGGCGTGTAGGATTTCCAGTCGATTCTCGGCGCCCGCGCGCGCGCATCCTTGAGCGACAGGCGCGGGTTTCGTTCGCGGCCCTTCTCGTGCTGCTCCCGGATGCGCGCGTATTCGGCGCGCACTTCGGCAAGATAGGCCGGACGCCGTTCCATCGATACAAGCGCGCCGGCGACGCCGACCGCGCGGCTCGCGTCGGTCACATAGACGACGCCATGTTCATATTGCGGCGCGATCTTGACCGCCGTGTGCGCGCGGCTCGTCGTCGCGCCGCCGATCAGCAGCGGCATGTCGAATCCCCGCCGCTTCATCTCGCCCGCGACATGACGCATCTCGTCAAGGCTCGGCGTGATAAGTCCCGAAAGCCCGATTAGGTCGACCTTCCTCGCCTTCGCCTCCGTCAGGATCCTTTCCGCCGGAACCATCACGCCGAGATCAATCACTTCGTAGTTGTTGCACTGAAGGACGACGCCGACGATGTTCTTGCCGATATCATGAACATCGCCTTTGACCGTCGCCATCAGGATTTTACCGTTCGGCCCGCCTTGCGCGGTGCCCTGCTCTTTTTTCTCGTTCTCCATGAAGGGCGTCAGGTAAGCGACAGCCTGCTTCATCACCCGCGCCGATTTGACGACTTGCGGCAGGAACATCTTGCCGGAGCCGAAGAGGTCGCCGACGACATTCATGCCGTCCATGAGGGGGCCTTCAATGACGAAGAGCGGACGGCCGAGCTTCTTCCGCGCTTCTTCCGTATCCTTGACGATGAACTCGGTGATTCCCTTGACGAGCGCGTGTTTCAGCCGCTCTTCGACGCTCGCGTTCCGCCAGGATAAATCGGATTCCGCTTTCTTGCCGGCCTCGCCTTTATATTGCTCCGCGATTTCAAGAAGCCGTTCCGTGGCGTCCGCCCGCCGGTTCAAGATGACGTCTTCGACGGGATTGCGCAGCGAAAGCGGGATCTCGTCATAGATCGCAAGCTGTCCGGCGTTGACGATGCCCATGTCCATTCCCGCCGCGATCGCGTGATAGAGGAAGACCGAATGCATCGCCTCGCGCACCGGCTCATTGCCGCGGAACGAGAACGAAATATTGGAGACGCCGCCCGACACTTTCGCGCCCGGAAGGCGCGCCTTGATCGCGCGCGTCGCTTCGATGAAGTCGACGGCGTAGTTGTTGTGCTCTTCAATGCCTGTCGCGACGGCGAAGATGTTGGGATCGAAGATGATATCGTCGGGCGGGAAGCCGACCTTGTCGACGAGGAGCCTGTAAGACCGCTCGCAAATTTCGATCTTGCGCGCCGCCGTGTCCGCCTGCCCCTTCTCGTCGAAGGCCATGACGACGACCGCGGCGCCGTATCGCCGCGCTTTCTTCGCATGATCGAGGAACGCCGCCTCTCCTTCCTTCAGCGAGATGGAATTGACGATCGCCTTGCCCTGGACATTCTTGAGGCCTTCCTCGATCACTTCCCATTTCGAGGAATCGATCATGATCGGCACGCGGGAGATGTCGGGTTCGGACGCAATAAGGCGCAGGAACCGGCGCATCGCGGCGACGCCGTCCAGCATCCCCTCGTCCATGTTGACATCGATGATTTGCGCGCCCTGTTCGACCTGCTGGCGCGCGACGGCGATCGCTTCGTCGTATCGCTCTTCCTTGATGAGCTTGCGGAATTTCGCCGAGCCGGTGACGTTCGTCCGCTCGCCGATATTGACGAATGTCGGAAGGGTCATGCGGCGGCGCCGGCGGACTTGGCTTGCGCCGTCGGCCGCACGCCGAGCATCGTGCAAAGGGCGTAGGCGAGATCGTCGCGATTGAGCGTGTAAAAGTGAAAATGCTTCACGCCCTGTTCGGCGAGCGCAAGACACTGTTCGGCCGCGACAGTCGCCGCGATGAGCTGGCGCGTCTGCGGGTCCTCGTCGAGATTTTGAAAGAGCTTCACGAGACGCCCCGGAATCGTCGCGCCGATCGTGTCCGCCATTTTGCGAACGCTTGCGAAATTGGTGATCGCCATGATCCCCGGAACGATGGGAATGTCGATTCCCGCCGCGCGCACGCGATCGACGTAACGGTAATAGACGTCGTTGTCGTAGAAGAACTGCGTGATGCCGCGCGCGGCGCCGGCGTCGACCTTGCGTTTCAGCATGTCGATATCCGCCGCCGCCGAGGGACTGTCCGGGTGTTTCTCCGGATAACAGCCGACGCTGATCTCGAAACCGGCGATCTTCCTCGCGCCGGCGGCGAGTTCGGCCGCATTGGCGTAGCCGCCAGGATGGGGAATGTAGCGCTCGCCTGGGCCCCCCGGCGGATCGCCGCGCAGCGCAACAATGTGCCGCACGCCTTCCGCCCAATAGTCGCGCAGAACCTGATCGACTTCCGCTTTGGTCGCGGCGACGCACGTAAGGTGCGCGGCGACCGGAACGCCCGCGTCCTTGATGATGCGCGCCACCGTTTCATGCGTGCGCTCGCGCGTCGAGCCGCCGGCGCCGTACGTGACCGACATGAAATCGGGCGCAAGGGGTTTCAGCTTTTCGACCGCCGCCCACAGCCTTTGCTGCACCGCTTCCGACTTCGGCGGAAAGAATTCGAAGGAGACATGAAGATCCGACACGCGCTTTCCTTTCAAGCGACGCGCTTTTTCAGCCGGCGCACCGACTCCGGCGCGCGCGCGAGCCAGATCTTGACTGTCAGCGCCTTCTTAGCGCCCGCCCGCGGCGACAGCGTTTCGGTTCCGACGAGCGCAAGGCCCGAGGCCTCGCACCAGGCGGCGACTTCTTCGTCGGGAAATCCAAGACGGCGGTGCGCGTGCTCGGCTCTGAGGAATTCAAGCTCATGCGGCGCGAAATCGGAAATGATCAGGCGGCCGCCCGGTTTCAGCAGGCGCGCGCTTTAGCGCCCCCCCGCGCCCCCC
>JACADX010000058.1 GCA_013389125.1 Parvularculaceae bacterium
ACTTCGCCCGGCGCATCGATCGCCGAACGGCCGGAGATTTTTTTCAGGGCCGAAATCATGCCGTCCGGATTTTTGGTGAGGTCGACCGCGCCGGCGTCGGCGAGATATTCCCGCTTCTGCGACAGGGAAAACCGGATCACCATCGCGAGAAGATAGGCGACGACGATCAGCGCAATCGCGATGAGGATGAGGACTCCGCCGCCGCGGCTGTCTCCCTTGCGGCCAGACGTGTGGCCTCCGATCCTGACGCCGGTGCGGAAGACATTGCGGAACACCAACTCGCCGAAGAACGAAAAGATGCCGACGAAGATGACCGCAATGACGAGAAGGCGCACGTCGCGATTGCGGATATGCGTCAGCTCATGCGCCATCACCGCTTCAAGCTCATGGCGATCAAGCGCCTCAACGATGCCGCGCGTCAAGGTGATGGCGTAATTTTTGTCCGACATGCCGCTTGCGAAGGCGTTCAGGGCCGGCGTATCGATGATTGACAGCTTCGGCGTCGAAAGACCGCGCGAGATGCAGAGATTTTCGAGCATGTTGTAAAGCTCAGGCGCTTCCTGGCGGGTCACCGGCTTTGCGCCCGTCGACAAGTTGATGAGCGCCTGATGCGACATCCAGGCGATCGCGAACCAGAGGCCGGCGGCGAGAAACGCGAACGGCCACGTTCGGTTCATGTTGTCGAGCGCAAGGCGGAGACCGTCCTCGATATTTGAAATGTCGGCCGTGAGCCCGACATATCCGACATTGAGCGCGTACATGAGAAGCAGGAGCAGGATCGGAAAACCCGCCAGCAGCAGAACGGACTTCAGATTGTTGTTCCAGATATGCGTTTGAAGGCCGTAGGCGCCCATCGGTCAGGGCTCCTCGTCGAACGCGAAGCGCATGCCAGCCTCGGCGTGAAGCGCCGTCGTGTCGAAGACGGACGGCGCGCAGTCGCCTTCCTTGAGGATCATCGACAATTCGGTGCAGCCGAGAATGACGGCGTCGGCGTCCCGATGCGCGGCGATGATGTCGAGGAGGCGCGCGCGCGAGGCTTCGGCGACGACGCCGAGGCAGAGTTCGTTCAAAATGATTCGGCCGACCTCGCGCTGTTCGTCCGCGTCAGGCGCCATAGCGACACCTGAAAACTTCGCGGCGAGCGTCCGCCGGTAATAGGAGCCCTCAGCCATGACCACCGGCGTTCCGAGGAGGAGCGGACGCTCGACGCCGGCGCTTCTCATCGCGCCTGCAAGCGCGTCGACGACATGGATGACGGGAACGCCCGTCGCGCGCGCAAGTCCCT
Organism: Parvularculaceae bacterium; assembly: GCA_013389125.1. Lineage (GTDB taxonomy): Bacteria > Pseudomonadota > Alphaproteobacteria > Caulobacterales > Parvularculaceae > Amphiplicatus. The sequence continues at coordinate 1,286 of JACADX010000058.1, forward strand.
CGGCTGCAATGTGCGACGTGTTGGAGCCGATCATCAGCGCCGCAGCGCCGGCGCGTTTCAGCCCTTCGCCCGCTTCGATGATTTCAGCCTCATAATGAGCCCAATCACGCGCGTGGTAGATTGCGATCATCCGCCCGTAATCGCAGTGCCAAACAATGAAATTCGCGGAATGCTCGCCGCCGAGGCGCGCGCGCGCCGACTTGTTGAAAAGGCGTGCGTAGATTTCGGTCGATTCCGGACTGATCCCGCCGATAAGGCCGATGCGCTTCATAAACGGTCGGCAACCGGCGCCAGCGGTCGGCGACCGGCCCATGGCGCCGACCGCCGAACCCTCGCGCGCCAATCGCTCCTTCTAGAACTTGACGTTCGGGGCCGCCTCGACGGCGGCGCGGCTGTCCTCCGGAAGCTCAAAGAACTCGCGCTGCTTGAAGCCGCCGAGCGGAGCGACAAGATTGCCCGGGATCTGCTGGATCGCCGTATTGAATTCCTGGGTCGCATTGTTGAAGAAGCGGCGCGCGGCGGCGATCTTGTTCTCGACGTCCGAAAGCTCGCGCTGCAATTCGAGAAAATTCGTGTTCGCCTTGAGGTCGGGATAGGCCTCGGCGAGCGCGAAGAGCTTGCCGAGCGCGGCGTTGAGCATGCCTTCCGCTTGCGCCTGCGCCGCGGGGCCGTGCGCGGCGGAGGCGGCGTTTCGCGCCTGGATGACCGCATCGAGCGTTCCGCGCTCGTGCGAGGCGTAGCCTTTGACCGTTTCGACGAGGTTCGGGATGAGGTCATGCCGCTGGCGGAGCTGCACGTCGATGTCGGCGAACGCCTGGTCCGCGCGCTGATTGAGGCCGACGATCCGGTTATAGATGCCGACGACAAACAGGACGAGGAGAACGACGACGATCAGGAAGATCACAATAGGGGACATGGCCTCTCCTTCCTCATAGCGGCGCAGGCTGTTGCCCGCTGCGCCGGGAGCGCTAATGTAGGTTGCGTCGCCGGTCGCAGCAATGCCGCGCGCCGTCGCCGGAGGGCAAGACTTGGACATCGAGATCATCGCCGAAGGCCTTCAGTTCCCGGAAGGCCCGATCGCCATGCCCGACGGCTCGGTGATCCTTGTCGAGATCAAGCGTCAGACGCTGACGCGCGTCAGCCCTGACGGCGCGAAAGAGATCATCGCTGAAATTCCCGGCGGGCCGAACGGGGCGGCGCTCGGTCCTGACGGGCGCGTCTACGTCTGCAACAATGGCGGTTTCGAGTGGATCGAGGTCATGGGCCAGACGCTCGCCGGAAACGCGCCGGCGGACTATCGCGGCGGGTCGATCGAGGCGGTGGACCTTAAGAGCGGAACGGTCGAAACGCTGTATACGGAGGTTGGCGGCCGGGCCCTTAAAGGCCCCAATGATCTCGTCTTCGACCGGACGGGCGGATTCTGGTTCACGGATCTTGGAAAGACTTATCCGAGAACCCGCGACCATGGCGGGCTCTATTACGCAAGGCCGGACGGGTCGATGGCCGCAGAGGCCGTCTATCCGCTCCTGACGCCGAACGGCGTCGGCCTCTCCCCCGACGAGAAGACGCTCTATGTCGCGGAGACCCTGACGGGGCGCCTGCTTGCTTTCGACATCGTCGCTCCGGGGGAAATTCGGCCGTCGCCGATCCCAATTCCCGGCCGCGTCGTGGCGACGCTGCCCGGCCATCAATATCTCGACAGCCTTGCGGTGGAGGAGAATGGCGCAGTCTGCGTCGCGACGCTGCTTAATGGCGCGATCACGACGGTGACGTCTGAAGGCGGCGTCGAGCAAAGGGCGATGCCGGACCTCTTCCCGACCAATATCTGCTTCGGCGGCGCCGACCTGCGCGACGCTAATGTGACGCTCTCGGGAACCGGCCGCCTTGCAAGGATGCGCTGGCCGCGGCCCGGGCTTGCGCTCAATTTCACGACCTATCGCTAACCCGATCCGGAGACGATGGCCCATGCGTATGCTGACGATCGCCGCTTTCGCCCTTGCGCTCACGGGATGCGCGACCGCCGTCTACGACTCGCTTGAGCGGCGCGGCGTCGACGCCAAAATGATCCTCGTCGAAAGGACGGGCGACTTCAGGAGCGACGCGCTCGCCGCCAGGTCGGCAATCGAAAAGACGGATGCGGCGCTCGCCGCGATCGACGGTCTCGACGGCGCCGCGCTCGCTCGCAGGATCGACGGCGCGCGCGCGGATGGAGCGAGCGCCGCCCTCGCCGCGCAGGACTATCGCCTTTCCGCGGACAGCATGATGGCCGCAAGCGCCCGCTATTTCAGCGCGCGCGAGGAAGAACTCGCATTGATGAAGACGAGCGAGGAGAGCCTTCGCGCTGCGCAAGCCGATCTCGACGCGTCAAAGGCCGCATATCGAGCGCTGCTGTCGGCGCATGATTCCTCGATTTTGCGGCTTTCCGCGGCGCTCAGCCTCTTCGACGCCGAAGTGGCCGCGCTCCGCAGGAGCCCGACGAGCGGCGCCGGCGCGAGCGCGCGCATTTCGGAGCGCGACGCCGCGCGCGCATCGGCGAAGGAAGCAAGCATCGGTCTCGCCGCGACGATTGCGGCCGCCGACGCCTATGTCGGCGCGTTGAATTAGGGGCGCCGGATTGACGCCGGCGCGCGCAATGCCCACATGCCGCGCGCCGTATGAAAGGACGCCCTGATGCTCGACGCCCGCAAGATTCTTGCAAACCTCCAGCATGAAGCCGAACTCGCCATCGAAGACATAAAATCGTCCGGCGCGATCGACAAGGCGAAGAAAGCGGCGAGCGACGTCCGCGAAAGGCTGAAGAACGATCCCAAGGCGCGGACGATTGCGGCCGGCGCGGGCGGTCTTCTCGTTCTCGGCATGCTCGGATCGAAGGGCGGCCGGCGCCTCATCGGCGACATTGCGCAGACGGGCGCCGTCGCGGCGCTCGGCGCGCTGGCCTACAAGACATGGATGGAGCGCCACGGACGCAAGGCGGGGGACAACCCCGTTAAGGAGGCGGCCGCTGCCGGGTTCCCGATTGATCCCGCTGCCGATCCCGAATTCGCGCTCGCCGTCGTGCGCGCAATGCTCGCCTCGGCCTATGCTGACGGCGTGCTCGACGCCCATGAACAGAAAATTGTCGACGGCGCGCTCTCAAAGGCCGATCTGACGCCGGCCGAACGCGCGATGTTGACCAACGAAGTGCCGGAAGCGGAGACGCTTCGCCTCATCGCCGACGCGGCGAAAACGCCGCATCATGCCGCGGAACTTTACGCCGCCGCCATCGTCTCCGCCGGCGACCTCAACGATCGCGAATCCGCATTCTTGACGAAACTCGCCGACCGGCTCGGTCTTAGCGCTGACGAGTCGCGGGCGATCCGCGATAGCGCGCTCGGATGATCGCGGGGCGTTGTCCCGTCGGCGGGTTGATCCCGGTCAAGCGGGCTGAATTGCGCCAGGCTAGATTGTTGCGCAATCGGCGGAGGAGGCGTTTATGGCCTATGTCCGACGCTCGCTCGCGCCGGGCGAGCGCTTGATCTATCAGGCGCATTTCAACTGGACCTATGATCTCCAGAGCGCCCTTTGGTTCGCGCTCGGCCTTGCCCCGACGGC
>JACADX010000083.1 GCA_013389125.1 Parvularculaceae bacterium
CCTCGCTCGCGGCCGCGCCGGGGCCGGTCGCGTGCGCCGGCGCACGGCCGCCGGTGACGCCCTTGGCTTCGCAGCATCTATCGAGCCTGCCGAAATACGACGCGCTCGCGCCGGTTTCGGGCGCCGTCAAGGCCCTCAAGTCGGGCGCATGGTCCGACGGCGCGACCTGGGGCGGCAAGCTCCCGACGGGGCGCGCCTTCATCCCGAAGGGGATTGGCGTCGTCTTCGATCTCGCCGACAGCGCGAAGTTGAAGTCGGTTCGCGTCGAGGGCTGCCTTGAATTGTCGAACCGCGTCAGCAGCCGTCTCAATACGGAGTTTCTTTATGTCGCGCCGGGCGGCGAACTGCTCGCCGGAACCAAAGGCTCGCCATTGCCCGCAAACGTCGTCGCCGAAGTCGTCTTTTCCGACTTCGGACCGATCGACGTCAAAGTCGATCCGACGCTCGTCGGCAAGGGCCTCGTCTCAACCTCGCGCGCCCGGCTTTACGGCGCGCTGAAAACGCCGCGGGCGAAGGTTTCGGCGCCGCCGCGCCGCGGCGACACCGTCATCAAGCTCGCGACGGCGCCGTCGGGCTGGCGCGTCGGCGACCGGGTCGTCCTCACCGGAACGCGGTGGATCAAGCAGACGACCAAACAGCAAGTCGTGCTGAAGAGCCCGACGGAAGACGAGGTCCGGTTCATCAAGGCGATCAGCGGATCATCGGTGACCGTTGATGCGCCGCTTGCATTCGATCATCTGTCGCCCGATCCGGCCGTCGCCGCCTACCTCGTGAACTATTCGCGGAATATCCGCCTTGCGACGGAGAATGGCGCGGCGATCGCCAAGGCGCAGCGCGCCCATTCGATGTTCATGTCGACCGAGACGACGATTGAGGGCGTCGAATTTTTCGAAATGGGCCGCACGGACAAGTCGATCCGCGCCGTCGACGCGGCGAAGCTCACGTCGCCGACGCCGACTTCAAACGTCAAGGGCCGCTATCCGCTTCACCTTCATCAGTCCGGTTTTCCGAAGGATGACGTCGCGCCGGTCGTTCGCGGCGTCGCCGTCTGGGGATCGCCCGGCTGGGGCGTCGCCCAGCACGCGGGCAACGCTTTCCTCTTCCAGAACAACACCTGGAACACGTTCGGCGCAGGCTTCGTCGCGGAAAGCGGCAACGAGATCGGCGCCTGGGTGGAAAACACCGCGATCAAGGGCGTCGGCGTCAATCACATCGTGAAAGACGTCGGCGATGTCGGCGCGTTCGACCTCGGACGCACCGGGGACGGCTTTTGGCTGCAAAGCCGCTCCGTGCGCCTTCACAAGAATCTCGCCGTCGGCATGACCGGCGGCATGGGGTTCGTCTATTTCCATCGCAACAATGATCTCGGCAGCGCGCTGCCGCTGACGCCGACGTTCACGGCGAGCGCGCTGTGCACGCCCTCGACCATGCGCTTCAAGCCGCAGCCGATCGAGGCGCCGCAAATCGCGCAGTTCACTGATAATGAAGTCATCGCCTCCGAGGTCGGCTTCCATGTCGTCAAGCCGCGGCCGATCGAACCGCATGACGTCCGCTCGATGATTGACGGCTTCAGGGCGTGGGAAGTCGCGAAGGGCGTCGAACTCACCTACACGTCGCGCTATACGGTCGAGAACAGCCTTCTCATCGCCTCGCCGGCGGCGACCGACACGATCGGCGTCGATTTCGGCATGAACACCTACGATCTCGCCGTCGCCAACACGAAGATCGCCGGCTTCCACTACGGCGTGAACCTCTCGAAGGCTGCGACGCGGGTCTTCACGACCAACAGCCGCTATACGGTCGCCGGCGTCACCTTCAGCGGCATTAAAGTGAAGCCGCTCCTGAACCAGGACGCCTCCGACCAGGTCCTCGCGTCGATGCCGGCGCCCGTTCCGGCGAAGGTCGCGTTCAAATGGGGGACGGGGCCCGTCGTTCCGACGACGACGGCGCTTTATGTCTACGTCCAGGGAACGAAGACGGACAGTTCTGGCGCGACCGCCTATCCGATCGCCACCGACGAGTTCCTCGTCAATTATACGAACTTCAAGGGCCTTGCCGCCGAACGCGGCTGGCACACTTTGACGTCCGGCGGGCGGGCGCTCGTCGTGCCGGAATTTTATTCCGACCGGCTGACGGGCGAGATCTTCCAGACCTCGTTCGTCATGAAGCCGGGCCAGTATTTCGCCTGGCCGAGCAAGCTCCTCGACGGCTCGGCGGCGGATCAAGGATCGCTCGACGTCAAAGCCGGTCCGCCGACCGCGGTCAACGATACGGCGTCCGTTTCGGCGAACGGCGTGGTCACGATCGCGGCGCTCGCCAACGACAAGACAAATGACGGCAAGCTGCTCGCGTCCGGCCACGGCCATGCGCGCAACGGGAACGTCATGCAGCTCGCGAACGGCGACTTCCGGTATACGCCATTCCCGGACTTTCAGGGAACGGACAAGTTCGACTACTGGGTCCGCAACCGCCAGGGCGTTCCGGCCCGCGCGACGGTGACGATCACCGTGCGCTGACGAAAGCGCGTCATGAACGACGGGGAACGCCGCCTTCGGGCGGCGTTTTCGTCAGAGAAAACCGTAGGGATCGATATCGATCGTCCGCCGCACGGCGTTCGGCGTTCTAACGCGTGAAAGCCAGGCGGCGATGAAGGCCTGGATGTTGACGTCGCGCCGGGCTTTCACGAGGAAGCGCAGACGCGCCTCGCCCCTGATGCGGTAGATCGGCGCCGGCGCCGGCCCCCATACGATGACGCCGTCGGCGTCGAAAAGCGCCGCCCGGTGCGCGTCGCCTGCGCCCTTGAGGAGCCGCTCGTCGGCCGATCTCAGAATGATCGAGGCGAGACGCCCATAGGGCGGAAAGGCGAGGTCTTCGCGGCCCTTCGCTTCGGCTTCAAGAAAAGCGTCGCGGTCGCTGTCTCGAAGCGCGCGAAAAACCGCGGCTTCGGGAAGATAGGTTTGCAGCATGGCTTCGCCAGGCCGATCCGCGCGCCCGGCGCGGCCGGCGACCTGGCTCAACAGCTGATAGGTCCGCTCCGCGGCGCGCAGATCGCCGCCGGCAAGGCCCATGTCGGCGTCGACGACGCCGACGAGCGTCAGCCTTGGGAAATGATGTCCCTTCGCGGCCATTTGCGTCGCGATCAGAATGTCGATTTCGCCGGCCGTCATGGCGTCGAGGATGGCGCGCATTTGGACCGGCGACTGCACGGTGTCGGACGACAAGACGGCGCGACGGGCGTCCGGCCAGCGCTGCGCCGCCTCCTCGGCGACGCGCTCGACGCCGGGGCCGAGGGGCGCGAGCGAATTGACCGCCTTGCATTCGGGGCACGCCGCCGGCTTCGGCATTGAAAAACCGGTGAGGTGGCAGACGAGCCTTCCTTCGAATCTGTGTTCGACGAGAAACGCGTCCGCATGAGGCGACTTCATGCGATGCCCGCAGCGACGGCAAAGCGTGAGCGGCGCGTAGCCGCGCCGGTTGATGAAGAGGAGCGTTTGTTCGCCTGCGGATAATCGCGCGGTTGCGGCCTCGACCAGCGCCGGCGACAGCCATCGGCCGTCCTCCGGCCCGGCGCGCCGCATGTCGATGAGCGCGACCTTCGGCAGGCGCGCCGAGCCGTATCTCGAGGTCAGGCGGACAAGCCCGTATCGGCCCTGATCGACATTGACGACGCTTTCGAGCGACGGCGTCGCCGATGCGAGGATCACTGGAAATCCCGCCCGCGCGCCGCGCGCAACCGCCAGGTCGCGCGCATGATAGATGACGCCGTCCTCCTGCTTGTAGGCGCCCTCGTGCTCCTCGTCGACGACGATCAGCGACAGCTTCCGGAAGGGAAGAAACAGCGCCGAGCGCGCGCCGACGACGATGCGCGCCCCGCCGTCGTTGACGCGCCGCCAGACGCGCCGCCGCGCCGCCGCCGTCATGTCGGAATGCCAGGCCGCCGGCGCCGCGGCGAAGCGCTGCTCGACGCGTTTCAGGAACGCCAGCGTCAGCGCGATCTCCGGGAGGAGGATGAGAATCTGCGCTTCGGGATCGCGTTTCAGGATCGCCGCCGCCGCTTCGAGATAGACTTCCGTTTTTCCCGAGCCGGTGACGCCGTCGAGCAGAATGGGTCCGCGCCTTGCAAGCGACGCGCACAAGAGATCGGCGGCTCGCTGCTGGTCGGCGGAAAGGGCCAAGCTTTCCTTGGCCGCGCATGAAGGCGGCGCGAATGGCGGATCGGGATCGATGTTGACGGCTGCGAGTGCGCCCGCCTTTGCAAGACCGCGGATGACCGCGTCGCTCGCGCCGCTTCGCTCAGCGATCTCGCGCGCCGTCAGCGGCCCGGCGGCATCGCCGAATGCGGCCAGCGCGGCGCTCCGCCGCTCGGTGGCGCGCGCCGGAAAAGCGCCCGTCGGAACATAGGCGACGGCGCCCGCAGGCGGCTCGAGCGCATCGCCCGATCGGATGACCAGCCGAAGCACGGCCCCGAGCGGGAACATCGTGTAGGAAGCGGTCCACGCGATGAAGTCAATCATGTCGGGCGCGAGAGGCGGCGCCGGCAGGGCCTGCGTAATGGCCTTGAGCTTTCCGGACGGCACGTCCTCGGGTTCGCCGGGCCAGACGACCCCGACCGCCGACCGGCCGCCGAAGGGCGCCTCGACCCAGCTTCCCGGCGGCAGGTCCGAAGGCGCGAGGTAGTCGTAGGCCTTTTCAAGCGGCAGCGGGAAGAGGACCTTGATCCGCCCCTCTCGTGGGGCGTCGGCGTCCGCCGCGCTTTCGCCCTGGCGCGATCTTGGGGCCTCGTCTGTCAAGCTTGATCCTTCAAGCCGTTTCGGGTGAATTACGCGCCGCCGCCATGGGGCTGCGGCGTTTGTGTCAAAGGGCGCGGCGGCGTAATGCGTGGCATTTCTCTCTTACTTTACTCCATTCTCGGCGTTGTCGCCGCAATGGGGTCGTCGGCGGAGGCGAAATACAGTCTCTGCAACAAGACGAGTTATGCGCTGTCGGCGTCAATCGGCTATGTCGACGGCGACCGCCTTGCAACGCGCGGCTGGTGGCGCCTGCGACCCGGCCAGTGCAAGGTCGTCTTGACCGAGCCGACCGATCCCGGCCGCTATTTCGTCTACGCTGAAGCTGTTCCCGGTCACAAAGGACCCTTGCGGGCGTGGTCCGGCGACACGCCGCTCTGCGTCGAGAACAACGGCTTCTTCAACCTTAGAAATCAGGAGATCTGCCGCGACGATCCTTCCCGACAACGCAATTTCTTCGATGTCGAAGTGTCCGCCGCCGCCGGCGGCAACTGGCAGACGGATTTCGCGGAGGCGGCGAATTACACCGTCTACAGCGCGGAGGTCGCGGGCGTTCAACGCCTCCTTAACGACCTGAACCTCGCGAACTCGCGAATCGACGGATCGCTCGGGCGCGAAACGCAGCGACTCCTCGCCGCGTACCGGAAGGAAAAGAACATCGGCGAGGGCCCGGTGATCGACGATGCGACAATCGACGCCATGATCGAGGAGGCGAATGCGCGCGAGGCGAAACTCGGTCTTTTCTTCTGCAACAAGACCGAAGCGCCGGTGTGGGCGGCGCTCGCCGAGCCGAAGGGCGAGAGCCGTTATGAGTCGCGCGGCTGGTGGAAGCTCGAAGCCGGCGACTGCGCGAAGGTGATCAAAGGCGCCCTCGCCGCCGACCATTACTACGTCTACGGCGTCATTGAGGACCAGCGCGGCGAACGGCGTCTTTCGGGCGGCGATAAGGCCTTCTGCGTCAATTCGGTGCGTTTTGCCGCGACGACGGACACGACCTGCGCCGACCAGGAGCTCGACGAGGCGATCTTCCGGCGGATCGAAATCGGCGGCGCCGCGTCTTCGACATTCGACTTCAGCGCCGAGAGCTTCGTTGCGCCGCCAAGCCAAACGCCGCAGCAATAGCGTGCCGGATCTCCGTCACGTCGAAAGCTGGGTGTTCGATCTCGACAACACCCTTTATCCGGCGGAATGCCGCTTGTTCAGCCAGATCGACCGGCGGATGGCGGACTTCATCCGTTTCTCGATCAGGGTTGACGAAGCCGAGGCCCGCCGCCTTCAAAAACGCTATTACGTCGAATACGGAACGACGCTCGCCGGCCTGATGGCCGAGCACGGAACGCCGCCCGACGATTTTCTCGACTATGTCCACGACATCGACCATTCGGCCGTGCCTCACGACGCGCGCCTCAAGGCGGCGATTGCGGCGCTGCCCGGCCGGCGCTTCGTCTTCACGAACGGATCGGTCGCGCATGCGGCGAAGGTCCTCGGACGCATTGGCCTTGACGGCCTTTTCGACGACGTCTTCGATATCAAGGCGGCGGACTTCACGCCGAAGCCGCATCGCGGGACCTATGAGAAGTTTCTCGCCGCCTGCCGCATCGCGCCGGCCGCGGCGGCGATGTTCGAAGATCTCGCCCACAATCTCGAAGCCGCGCATGATCTCGGCATGACGACGATTCTCATCGCGCAGGACGCCGCGTGGTTCGCCGACGAGCCCGCGGACAAAAGGCCCGCAAGGCCGGGCGACGCAAGGCCGCCGCACGTCCACCATGTCACGGACGATCTCGCCGGATTCTTGCAGTGCGCCGTCGCGCCGCCGCAATCGTCGGAACTGACGTCGTGATGGCGCGCGACGCACTCGAGCGATCAATCGAAGCGGCGTGGGAGAAGCGGGCCGAGCTCTCGCCGGCGACGCGCGGCGAGGCGCGCGAGGCGGTCGAGGCGGCGCTCGCGCTTCTCGACGCCGGAACAGCGCGAGTCGCTGAGCGCCGCCCGGACGGGCGCTGGACGGTCAATCAGTGGCTGAAGAAGGCGGCGCTCCTGTCCTTTCGGCTTTACGACAACGCGCTTGTCGGAACCGCCCCCGGCCCATGGTGGGACAAGGTTCCCCTGAAATTCGCAAGCTGGACGGCGGAGGACTTCCGCCGCGCCGGGTTTCGCGCCGTCCCCGGGGCGATCGTCCGCCGCGGCGCCTACATCGCGCCCTCCGCAGTGCTGATCCCGTCCTTCGTCAATATCGGCGCCTATGTCGATGAGGGAACGATGATCGACGCCTGGGCGACCGTCGGGTCCTGCGCGCAGATCGGCAGGAACTGCCACATTTCGGGCGGCGCCGGGATCGGCGGCGTGCTCGAGCCGTTGCAGGCCAATCCGGTCATCATCGAGGACAATTGCTTCATCGGCGCGCGCGCCGAGGTCGCCGAGGGCGTGATTGTCCGCGAAGGCTCGGTATTGTCCATGGGGGTTTATCTTGGCGCATCGACAAAGATTGTCGATCGCGCGACGGGCGCCGTCGTTTACGGCGAGGTCCCGCCTTTTTCGGTTGTGGTGCCGGGCGCGCTTCCCGCGTCGAACGGCGGCCCTTCGCTTTATTGTGCGGTGATCGTTAAGCGCGTCGATGAAAAGACGCGCGCCAAGACGAGCGTCAATGATCTGCTTCGCGACTGAGCGCGTAAAAACTCACGTAACCGGCGCGGATGACTGCGTCGCCTCACGGTCTCCCCGGATATTAGGGCCGTCGCGACGCCGCAGCCTCACCTGCGCTTTCACGGGAGAAACTGAATGTTACGCTGTCTCGCGGCGGTCATCGCCGCAATCGCGCCGTCGGTCGCGCTCGCGTCGAGCCACATGGACGCGCCGAAAATCACCCTTGATGACGCCGCAAACACGACCGACGTCTACGCCTTCTTGAGCGCCGGACCCGGCGGCAGGCGATATTTGACGACCGCGCTCGCGGTGTTTCCGTTTGAAGAGCCGGGCATCGGGCCGAACGCCTTTCGGTTTGACGACAATGTCCGCTATTCGATCCATGTCGCGCTCGACGGCGATATCGCGAAGGGCCGGCCTGATCTCACTTACGACTTTGATTTCAAAACCGTGTTTCCGAACCAGGACACGATCCGCCAATCCTATCTCGGGATCGTCGGCGCGGACGGGTCGAACCGCAATCTGCGTCAGACCTATCGCGTCACGCTGACCAATCACCGCACCGGCCGACAGGTCGTTCTCGGCGACAATCTGGTGACGCCGCCCAACAATCAGGGACGCGTGACGCCTTTATACAATCGCCGCAGCGACGGCGATCTTGTCGCGAAGGCCGGCGTCACGGTTCCCGAAGCGCTTGATCCCTATACGAAAGCGGCAATCTATTTGCTGAAGCGGGGTTATCAGGTTTTCGCGGGCCAGCGCGACGACGGCTTCTATGCCGACATTCAGTCGATTTTCGACCTGGATTTCACCTTCGGCGCGGATCGCGCGACGCCGACAAAGCCGTTCGACAGCCAGCGCGGCTACAATGTGCACACGATCGCGCTCAACATTCCCCTCGCCGACCTCGGCGAAGGCGCGAAGATCGCCGGCGTCTACGCGACGACGTCGCGCCAATCAAACGGCGTCTGGCGCCAGGTCGGCCGCCAGGGCAATCCGCTCTTCGTTGAAGGCTTGCTGCCGATCCGGGAAAAGGACCGCTATAACGAGAGCGACCCGACGATCGATGCGACGCTGGCGCAATTTGCGGATGCGCCGGAGCTTTCCTCGCTTCTTGGCGCGACGCCGATCATTCCGGGGCTCCTGCGGTCGATCTTCATTCCGGACATGATCAAGGTCGATCTGACAACCGGCCCGGCGAAACTCTCCTGCCAGGATGGCTTCAACCGGCTTTCCGTGTTCGGCGGCGATCTCCTGAAGAGCACGGCGCAGGACCCCTTCGGCAATGGCGGCTTCATCCCGGGCGGCTGGCCGAACGGACGGCGGTTCGGCGACGACGTCGTCGACATCGCGATCATCGCGCTTGGGATCGCCGGGCCAGGACCCGACTTTTCCGCGGTCAACGCCGATCGCGTGACGCGCAACGACATCACTTATAATTGCGTGTTCCCGTACGCGGCGACGCCGCTCAACGGCCGCAATCACCGTCATCACTAGGCGCGGGCGATGATGCGTCGTCTCTTCGTCGCCTCGCTCGCGGCTGCGGCGACCCTTGACGGGGCCGCCGCAGCCCATGATTTCTGGATTGACGCGCATGATTGGCGTCTCGACGCGCCCGGCGGCGAGGTGGGCCTCGTCTTTTCCGTCGGGCACGCCGCTGATGCGGAGAGCTGGACGCTGAAGCCGGAGCGGTCGGTCGAACTCGTCTCCTACGGTCCGGACGGGCGGCGGGATCTGCAAGACGCGCTCATCTATCCGACGGCCGGAGAAAAATCCGGCGCCCGCCTGTCGCTTGAAGGGGAAGGCGTTCACGTCATCGCCTTCAGGACGGATGACGCCTTCAGCGAACTCGCCGCTGAGAAATTCAATGCCTATGTCGCGGAAGAGGGCCTTGCGCCCGCGCGCGCGGCGCGACGGCGCGCGGGGGGCGACAAGGAAGCGGGCCGCGAGGCCTATTCGCGCCGCGCCAAGGCGCTGATCCGCGTCGGCGACGCGACGACCGAGGAAGCGCCCGCCGCCGTCGGCCACACGCTTGAAATCACGCCGCTCGAAAATCCCTTCTCGCTTGAAGAAGGAGAACCGCTCCGCGTGCGGATTGATTATCAGGGCGCGCCGCTCGAGGGCGCGACGGTGTCGCTCGAAAGCCTTGACGTCGGGCTCCTCCCCGAAGCGCGGCGCCTCACCGGCGCCGACGGTACGGCGGCGTTCGTCTTCCCGCATAAGGGGTCCTGGAAGATGAACGTCGTCTGGACGAGACCTTTAAGCCCTGACGAGCGTCCCGCCGCCTTCAACGCCGATTTCGAGACGGTGTTTGCGAGCCTGACATTCGGTTACTGAGCGGCGTCGCCCGTCTCTCTCCGGCAACATCGCCGGTCTTCGCGCGGGCCGCCTTACCCGCTACGATGCGCCGACGAAAGTCCCGGCGGGAGGGCATGGCGAAAGTCATTTCGAGAGCGGAGACGCTTGATCTTTCGGCGTTTCGCCTGGCCATTCAACCGATCCCGGCCCGGGTCGAGGAGGCGATCGCGAAAGGCGTCATCCGGGGCGAGGATCTGCCGCGCACGCTCGCGCCGACGCTCCTCCTGCCCGGCGCCGACGGCCGCGCCGACGGCGCCCATCGCAACCGCGACGGCACGTTGACGGTCGCCTGTCTCACCGAAATGCCGGGCGTCGCGCCGGAAATGATCGACTGGTGGTTCGGCTGGCATCTGACCACGACCGAGCGCTATCGCCTGTGGCACCCGAAGGCGCACCAAAAATGCGCGGCGGCGTTCGATCGCGCCGGCGAGCGCGATCCCCGCTCGCGCTATGTCGGCAATATCGCCCATGTCGACGAGCAAATCGGCCCGGGCCTTCAAAGGTTCGCAATCGCTTTTCGTCCGGCCTCGGAATTCGGGCTTGATCCCGCCCGCGTCGACAACCTTGGCACGGCGGTCTGCGCGCGGATGACGCAGCGCGAAAGAGGGCTTGAGGTCGGCTTCTTCATCCACCTCGTGAGGAGGGCGTCGGGCGGGTCCGAGATGCTGAGCCGGTTCTATCTCGGCGACCTGCGATCGACGGCGCCGATAGTCGGACCGCTCGTGGCCGCCTTCATGAACACCCGCCGCCGGCGGCGGCGTCTCATCAATGACGAGTTCGGCCTCTATCTCCTCCGGCACTGCGCGGAGAAGATGAACCATCTCGCGCGGATCCTGCCGGGGCTTTACGAGCGGTTCGGCGCGTAAGTTCGAAATCACGCAACGCATTTCGTCCGCATCAGGACCAGCTCCTCGGCGGACGTCGGATGAAGCGCCATCGTATCGTCGAACTGGCGCTTCGTGACGCCCGCTTTGACGGCGATCGCGAGGCACTGGATCATTTCAGGCGCGCCTTCGCCGACGATGTGGACGCCGACGACCTTTTCCGTCTTCGGTTCGACGACGAGCTTCATGTAAGTGCGCGATTCCGCGCCCGAGAGCGTGTTTTTCATCGGCCTGAAATCGGTCTTGTAGACGTCGACCGCGCCGAACTTCGCCCGTGCGTCGCCCTCCGACCAGCCGACGGTTCCGACCGGCGGCTGCGAAAACACCGCTTTCGGGATGAACTCGTAATCGACTTTCGTCGGGTTGCCGTTGAATTCGGACTCGGCGAAAGCGGCGCCCTCGCGGATCGCGACCGGCGTCAACTGCGCGCGGCCCGTCACGTCGCCGACCGCGAAGATGCTCGCAGCGCTCGTGCGGCTCCAGCCGTCGACCTTCACCGCCCCGTCCTTGCCGAGCTCGACTCCCGCCTTTTCAAGACCGAGGCCGGCGGTATTCGGCTTGCGTCCGACCGCCCAGAAAACGAGATCGGCGTCGACGGCGCCGCCGGTCGAGAGATGAACGCGCCTTTCCCCGCCGCCGCGCGCCTCGATTTCCTTAAAGACCGTCTTCGTCATGATGCGCACGCCCATGCGCTGCATCTCGCGATGGACGGCGACGGAAATGTCGCGGTCGAAATTTCGGAGGATGTCGTCGCCGCGATAGACGAGCGTCACCTCGGCGCCGAGGCCCCGGAAGATGCAGGCGAACTCGATCGCGATATAGCCGCCGCCTGCGATGACGACGCGCCTCGGGAATTCGTCAAGATGAAACGCCTCGTTCGAGGTGACGGCGAGGTCATGGCCCTTGATCGAATTGTCGGTCCATGGCGCGCCGCCCGTCGCGATCAGGATCCTCTCCGCCGTGACGTCGCGCTTTTCATTGACGACATGGACGGTGTGCGCATCCTTCAGAACCGCCCGGCTGTCGAAGATCTCGACGCCCGCGTTCTTCAGATTTCGGACATAGACGCCGTTGAGACGGTCAATCTCAGCGTCCTTGTTGGCGATGAGCGTTTTCCAGTCGAAATGCGGCCTCCCTGACGTCCAGCCGTAGCCCTTCGCGTCATGAAACATGTGCGCGAATTCGCTGGCGTAAACGAAGAGCTTTTTCGGGATGCAGCCCCTCACGACGCAGGTCCCGCCGACGCGATGTTCCTCCGCGATCGCCGTGCGCGCGCCGTAAGTCGCGGCGAGCCGCGCCGCGCGGACGCCGCCTGAGCCCGCGCCGATGGCGAAGAGGTCGTAGTCGTATTTGGTCATGACTATCCCCTCAAGAACCCGATCCCGGTCCTGAACCTCGTGTCATTGAATTCGTTCACCTCGAGCGTGAACGTCTCGAGAAACTCGGCGTGGACGGCTTCGAAGACGGGGCCGAGCTTTCCTTCATAGTCGATCGGCACGCGGATCACCGGCTGCGAGGCGACGAAGACGTCGAAGCTCTCCCCGATGATCTCCGCCGAGACGACCGTTCGAAGCCAAAGCGCGCCTTGATCCTCGGCGTTGCCGACTATGAGGCAAAGGCCGAAACGCACCGGCTCGAGGATGATCACTTCGCGGCTCGAAAAGGAAAAGGCCTCGTCGCCATAGACCTTACGCGGATCGAAGGAACCTTGCGCCGGCACCGCCGCGACGTTCTCGGGCGGACAGCCTTCAAAGGCCCGATACCCCTCGATGATCGCGTCGGCGAGCGTCCGGCATTTGAGGAGGTTTTGAAACGCCGCCTCGCCATAGGCGCGGATGGCGGCTTTAAGCTCCTCATATTTGGCGCCCGCCATGCCGCGCCGTCCTTCAGGTCAGTCGCTCGACGCCGGCTGGGCCGGCGAGGAACACCTCGTCGGCAAGCCCGATGAAGAGCCCGGTCTCGACGACGCCGGGGATCGCCTTTAAGGCGCGATCGAGCGCCGGCGCGTCGGCGATGCGGCCAAGGCGGCAATCAAGAATGAAATTGCCGCCGTCGCTGATGAAAGCCGGGCCGACCGTCGTCGCCCGCAGACGCGCATCGGCGTTCTTGTAGCCAAGACCCGCCAGCGCCTCGCGCACCGCGCGCACGGTCAAAGCGTAGGAAAAGCGGTCGATCTCGACCGGGAGCGGAAAGGCGCCAAGCTCGGCGACTTTTTTTGAGGCGTCGGCGATGACGACGAAGCGCTTTGCCGCATTGGCGATGATCTTTTCACGCAAGAGGGCGCCGCCGCCGCCTTTGATGAGCTGCTTTCGCCCGTCGACCTCGTCGGTCCCGTCGACCGCGACGTCAATGGTCGTCGTCTCGTCGGGCTCAATGAGGTCGATGCCGGCGCGCGAGGCTTTCTTGGCGGTCTCCTCCGACGTCGGCACGCCGGCGACGTAAAGGCCGCCGCGGACCCGTTCGCCGAGAAGGTCGATGAAATGCGCCGATGTCGAGCCCGTTCCAAGGCCGACGATCATGTCGGGCTCAATGAGCGCGACGGCGGCGGCCGCGGCCTGGCGTTTCAGGTCGTCGGCGCTCATGGTTTGTCCTTTTTCCTGGCGGCGTGGACGTTTCGGAATTTCGCCGCCCAGCCCTTGATCTCGGACTGGCGCCCGCGCGCGACGGCGAGCGCGTCGTCCTCGACATCCTTGGTGATGACGGAGCCCGATCCGACATAGGCGCCCTTGCCGATCCTCACCGGCGCGACGAGCGACGAGTTCGAGCCGACGAAGGCGCCGTCGCCGATTTCGGTCCTGTGTTTCGAAAAGCCGTCGTAATTGCAAGTGATCGTCCCGGCGCCGATATTGGCGTCAGCGCCGACGGAAGCGTCGCCGATATAGGCAAGATGCGAGACTTTGGCGCCCTCGCCGAGGTCGGCGTTCTTGACCTCGACGAAATTGCCGACCTTGGCGGCGGATCCAAGGCGCGCCCCGGGGCGGAGCCGCGCGAAGGGCCCGACGACGGCGCCCTCGCCGACAAGGGCGCCTTCAAGATGCGAATATGCCCGGATCACCGCGCCCGAAGCGATGCGGACGCCGGGACCGAAAAAGACGTTCGGCTCGATGACGACGTCGCCTGCGATCGCGGTGTCCCAGGAGAAATACACCGTTGACGGATCGATGAGCGTGACGCCGGCCTCCATTGCGGCGCGGCGCCGGCGGTCCTGAAAGATCCTTTCGGCGACCGCGAGTTCGACGCGTGAATTGACGCCGATCACTTCCTCCTCGTCCGCTTCGGCGACGGCGCAGAAAAGCCCGTCCGCCCTTGCGATCGCGACGATGTCCGTCAAATAATATTCTCGCTTCGCGTTGTTTTCGGAAAGCCGCGGCAGCTCGCGGGCGAGAAACTCTGACGCGATCGCCATCACGCCGGAATTGACGAAGCCGATCTCAAGGTCTTTAGGACTTGCGTCCTTCGCCTCGATGATCGCTTCGAGCGAGCCGTCGGCGGCGCGTTTGAGGCGGCCGTATGCGCCTGGCTCGTCCGGCGCAAATCCGAGCACGGCGACGCTTGCGCCGGCCGAAACCCTGTCGATCAGCGCGCGCAAGGTCTCAGCAGTC
>JACADX010000036.1 GCA_013389125.1 Parvularculaceae bacterium
CCGGAGTTCCGCAATCGCCTTGACGCGACAGTCGCATTCGGCGGGCTTACGCCAGAGATCATTGACCGCATCGTCGAGAAATTCATCCTGCAGCTTGAAGCGCAGCTCGCCGATCGGAGCGTCACGTTCGAACTCGACCCCGAGGCGACGCGGTGGCTGGCGAGGCGCGGTTTTGATGAGGAGATGGGGGCCCGGCCTCTCGCCCGCGTCATTCAGGAGCATGTGAAGAAGCCGATCGCGGACGAGATCTTGTTCGGCCGCCTGAAAAACGGCGGCGTCGTGCGCGTGATGCTCGACCCGGCCGACAGCGAGAAGCTCGCGTTCGAGTTCATTCCGGACGATGCGAGGAAGGACGCGGCGGTGCCGGCGCTTGTCGCGCCCTAGGCTCGGCGAAACGCCATTTGAAAGATGCCGGAATGCGCAAGGCGGCGTCCGCTGACAGGTATTTCGACACCGCGCCGTTATGGCGGACGGAACTAAGGCTCCTTCGCAAGGCGCTGCTCGCGTCCGGACTTACCGAGGAAATGAAGTGGGGCGCGCCGTGCTACACGTTGGACGGAGCGAACATCGTCGGACTTGGCGCATTCAAGTCCTATGTCGGCTTGTGGTTCTTTCAGGGCGCACTGCTCAAGGACGCTGATAAGGTTCTTGTCAATGCGCAGGTGGGACGCACAAGAGCTATGCGTCAATGGCGCATGACGTCAGCAGCCGATATCAATCCGGCCCTTATTGCGCGTTATCTCAACGAGGCGATTGCGCTCGCGAAGTCTGGCGCGTCGGTTCCGAAGGCGGCGCCGAAAAAGCTGCTCATGCCGCCCGAGCTGGCGAAAGCGCTGAAGGGCGACCGGAAAGCCCGCGCCGCATTCGAAATGCTGACACCTGGAAAACAGCGCGAATACGCCGACTATGTCGGGGAAGCGAAACAGGCGGCGACGAAGGAACGGCGCATCGCCAAGATATTGCCGATGATACGCGCCGGCGGAGGGCTCAACGACAAATACCGCAATTGTTGAATGGCTATCGCATCGGGCGACCGGAATGGTTGGCTTGCCCGACTGCATCCCGAAGACTGCGACAATGCCGGTTCGCGACCCGCTCGGGGCGCGCGCCGCAGCCGCAGATGCGGATTTCCCGGTTTATTGCAGCACACAACGTACGCATCGAGCGTCATGCGAAAAGCGGGATTGGTCATTCGGGCAATCAGGCGACAAATCAAAAGCCTGGCGCGAATCGCTGATTCCGGATTTCTGCGTTACGCACGAAGCCCCGCTCGCGCTCCTATCGCCACCTGATCGAAACGGACATGATCCGAAGCGGCGCAAGGTCAGCGCCGCCGCGGACATTGCCGTCGTCGTCGTAAGCCGGCCAGTTGCTTGTCGCGATATAGTGGAATTCTCCGCCGACGATGACGCCGTGCGTCGGCTCGGCCCAGCCTTCAAGACTGCCGGCAAGGACGTCAAGGCGCTCAGCGAGGCTGCCCGTCTTGTCGAGCCGAATGCGGACGATCCGTTGCGGGCTAACGCCGTTTTGTACGCCGATGAGGTCGCCGTCATGGAAGTAGAGGCCGTCAATTCCGCCAAGATGCGCGTCCGAGGGATTGCCGATAGGGCGGACAGCGCCGTTCCGCAGATCGACGACGTAAAGACCGGTCAGATAATCTGCGAGAAAGAGGCGGTCGTGTTTCTCGTCAAGGGCGATTCCCTGAAGGTTTGCCCAGCGTTCATCCGTTGCGAGGATACGAGCGGCGGCGTCGGCCTTCCCTAACGCGAAAAGGCGCGGCTGAAGGCTGTCGGACGCGTAGAGCGTTCCGTGTCGGTCAATCTCGATGTCGCCGATCAGCGAGTCGGCCGCCGGCATTCGAACGCGGCGCCGCTCCCTCCCGGTCCTCGCGTCGATTTCAACGATCGCGGCGAAGGGCGGCTCCTCGCCGCGCCGCTCGTAGGCAATCTGATTGTTGACCGCTGCAAAAACGGATTTTCCGTCTTGCTCAATGTCAAATACGCCCCCGTCGAGCCTTGCGAGCGGAGAAAGCGTTTGCGCCGCGCGGAGGACGCCGCCAGTGCGGACCGACCCGATCAGGCGCCGGCCTTTTCGGATTGAAATCGCTTCCGGCAAAAGTCCGTCTTCAGGATATTCCGCAATGACGGCGGCGACGCCGACCGGCTGCGCATTGGCCTCCATCCGCGCCTCTATCGGCCGCCAGGAAGGGAGCGCCTTCAGGCGATCGAACGCCTCGTGTTTCGGCGTTTGAAGAACAAGCCCGCGAGCGGCGACGGCGCTGGCGATCGCCAACGCTTCCTCCTCCCGCCCAGTCAGCAGTCGCGTCAATATGCGGTTGCGGGTGAGAAAGAGCGAGTAGGGGCGCTTGATCTGAGCTTCGTCGAGCAATGCGCCGGCGGCGGAATAATCTTCCTTGACGAATGCCGCCTCGGCTTCCTCCATGATTTCGTCGTAGGTCCGCGCAAATGCGCTCCCGTTGAGAGCCGCGGCGATTGCCGCCGCCAAGACGAACGCCCGCATGAAGCCGCCCCTTCGATTTCGCATGAGACACGCAAGCGGCGCAAAGCCTCATTTCGCCGCGATGCCCGCCCGAATCTTGGCCGCCAGCGATTCAAGGCGCGCCGGGTCGGCCCTCTCGCCGGCGTGACGCTTCAGCGGTGTGCCCTCGAAGACCGGTATGATGTGGAAGTGCAGGTGGAAAACGGTCTGGCCGGCCGGCGCGCCGTTAATCTGCATGACGCGAACGCCGTCCGGCGATAACGCTTTGACTACTCCGTTCGCAACGCGCTGGACCCGCTCAATCAGCGGGCCGAGCTCCGCCGCATCGGCGCTTAAGAGATTGGTCGCCTTACTCTTCCTGGGAATGACCAGCGTGTGGCCTTCGCTTTGCGGGAATATGTCCATGAAGGCGAGGGCGATCTCGTCCTCAAAAACCTTGACCGACGGCATTTCACCGCGGACGATCTTGGCGAAGATGTTGTTTGGATCATATTCGGCTGAAAGCGACATATCGGCGTCAGACCTCGGTCAGCGGCTGGTCGTTCCAGATCATCCTGGTGATGCGCCATCCGGCGCCCGCGCTTTCGGCGACGAACATGTAATTCCCGGTTTGGGTCATCGATTGGCCTTCATAGGTAAAGCTTAGCGTGTATCGCCCGGACACGACGCCAAGCCTGCCCGATACGTCTACCGCTTCAATATCGCGGGTAAAGTGCGTGACAAGCGTTTGTCCGGCCCCGTCCGGAAACCAGAACCTCTTGATGTTCTCGATGCCCTCTTCCGGCGCAAGGCCGCCGCCGGGAAGAATGACGGCGTCCCGACGGAAAAGAGCGAGCACGGCGTCTTTCTGACTTTCCGCATCGTCCTTTAGCCAGGCCTCGACATAGGCGGCGTCGAGCGCCCGCAGCGAGTCTTCGTCGCCGGCTGGCGCGGCGGCCCGGTTGCATCCTGCGAGCGCCAGCATGGCGACAACAGGGAAGATCGAAATTCCGTAGGCTGGTCTCATACGACGCTCATACCCGATTCAGTTCGTTGCGGCTTCCAGCGCCCAAATGGGCGAACGTCAAAGATTCTGTCCCGGTCACGCGGCGAAATCAATCAGGGCGCGATGCGCGGGGCCAATCCGTTCTGTAGGGCGTCAGGGAGCGGAGCTCGGCGATCTCGGCGTCGATCGCGGAACGCTCACGCGCAAGGTGTTGAGCGATTGCGACTCTAAATGAACTGTTTGCAATCCAGTGCGCCGAATGCGTCGCGACGGGCTCATATCCGCGCGCGATCTTGTGTTCCCCTTGCGCGCCCGCCTCGATACGGGCGAGGCCGCGTTCGATCGCGAACTCAATCGCCTGATGATAGCAGACCTCGAAATGCAGGAACGGGCGGTCTTCTATTCGTCCCCAATACCGGCCGTATAACGCGTCGCCGCCAATGAAGTTCAAGGCGCCCGCGATGAGCCGCCCGTCATGTTCCGCGACGACCATCATAAGACGGTCGGCCATCGTTTCGGCGATTTCGCAAAAGAAGCTGCGGGCAAGATACGGCCGACCCCATTTGCGCGCGCCCGTGTCCTGATAAAAGCTCCAGAAGGCTTCCCAGGCGCGCGCGTCAATGTCGCGACCCGTCATGCGTCGTATCGCGACGCCGTCATTCGCTTCGCGGCGTTCGCGCTTCAGGGCCTTCCTTTTGCGAGACGAAAGTCCCGCCAGGAAATCATCGTAGCTGCGATAACCGCGATTGAACCACTGGTACTGAACGCCGCGCCGAATGAGCCAGCCCTGCTCCTGCAACTCGGCCGCGGCGATGTCGCTGATGAAGTTGATGTGGACGGACGAAAGCCGTCGCGGGCCGGCGATCTGCGCGAGCGCGTCGGCGAGGGCTGATCGGCGCTTTCTCGAGCCCCCGCTGATGCGCGGCCCCGGAATGGGCGTAAAGGGGACGGCGCATAAG
>JACADX010000140.1 GCA_013389125.1 Parvularculaceae bacterium
GTGGTAGGGCAGGACCATGGACGAGCTCGAAAATCGAAAGACGGCCGCGTCAAATTGGTTCAGCGACGCTCAGGCGTCCTTCATCGCCGCCTTTGAACGCCTCGAAGACGAAGCCGGCCCGCTTTACCAGGACATGCCGCCTGGCCGCTTCGAACGGAAGGCGTGGAAACGGGGCGACGGCATTTCCGATCAGGGCGGGGGCGTCATGGCGCTGATGCGCGGGCGCGTCTTTGAAAAGGTCGGCGTGCATTTCTCCGAAGTGCGCGGCGAATTTTCGGAAGAGTTCCGAAAGCAGATACCGGGCGCCGAAGACGATCCGCGCTTTTGGGCTTGCGGCGTCTCCTTGATCGCCCACACGCGCAATCCGCATGCGCCTTCGGCGCACATGAATACGCGCATGATCGTGACCACGAAACTCTGGTTCGGCGGCGGCGGCGACTTGAACCCGATGCTCAGCCGCTATCGCGCGGACGATCACGCGGACACGCGCGACTTCCACGCGGCGATGAAGGCGGCCTGCGACGCCTATGATCCGGAATGGCACCCGAAATACAAGAAGTGGTGCGACGAGTATTTCTTCCTGCCGCACCGGGGTGAGCCGCGCGGCGTCGGCGGCATCTTCTACGACCGGCACAATTCCGGCGACTGGGAAAAAGACTTCGCGTTTACGCAGGATGTCGGAAAGGCCTTCCTCGCCGTCTATCCGACGCTCGTCGCACGGCGCATGAATATACCGTGGACAGAGGAAGACCGCGCCGAGCAATTATTCCGCCGCGGCCGCTACGCGGAATACAACCTCCTCTACGACCGCGGCACGACCTTCGGCCTCAAGACCGGCGGCAATGTCGAGGCGATCCTCTCTTCGCTCCCGCCGCTGGCGACGTGGGAATAGGCGCCGGTCTCGGACAGTGTCGCAAGCGCCGCTCAGAGCCTGAACCCCGGCGTCGACTCGGAAAGCGCCTTTTCCCCCGCGTCCATCTCGGCCTCGATCCCGGCGAAGAGCGGCGTTGAGAGATAGCGCTCGCCGGTGTCGGGGAGCATGGCGAGGATGGTCGCGCCCTTCTCCGCCGACGTCGCGACATCGAGCGCCGTCGCGAATGTCGCGCCCGATGAAATGCCGACGAAGATCCCTTCCTTTTGCGCAAGGTCTTTCGCGGCCTTTATCGCGTCGGCGCCCGAGACCTTCATCACCCTGTCAATCGCGCCTTTGTCGATCGGCTCCTCGGCGACAAGCGGAATGAAATCCGGCGTCCAGCCCTGAATGGGGTGCGGCGTCCACGCGGGATGGCTCGAAGCCGCCGAGCCGTCCGCCTGGCGCCGTTGCGGCGAGCCGTCGGAAAACAGCGCGGCGACATCGGGCTCGCTGACGACGATCTTCGTCTCCGGCCGTTCGCGCCGAAGAACGCGCGAGACGCCGGCGAGCGTGCCGCCCGTTCCATAGCCCGTCACCCAATAGTCGAGCCGCTCGCCCTTGAAGTCATCGATGATCTCGCGCGCCGTCGTCCTTTCGTGAATGTCCGGGTTCGCCGGATTTTCGAACTGGCGCGTCATGAACCAGCCGTTCTTTTCGGCGAGTTCTTTCGCTTTCGCGACCATGCCGGTGCCGCGATCCTTCGCCGGCGTGATGACGACCTTCGCGCCGAGGAACCGCATCAGCTTGCGCCGCTCGACCGAAAAGCTCTCCGCCATGGTGATGACGAGCGGATAGCCTTTCGCCGCGCAAACCATCGCAAGGCCGATTCCGGTGTTGCCGCTTGTCGCCTCGACGATCGTCTGGCCGGGCTTCAAGGCGCCGTCCCGCTCCGCAGCCTCAATGACGCCGAGCGCAAGGCGGTCTTTGACCGATCCGAGCGGATTGAACGCCTCGACCTTGACGAAGAGATTGACGCCCTTCGGCGCAAGGCTGTTGATACGCACGATCGGCGTGCGCCCGACGGTTTCGAGGATCGAAGCGAATTTCGCCATTGGGAGTTCTCCTTCGCCGACACCTATGCGGCTTCAATCGATCGGCTGCAATCGGCTTCAGCGCCGATCCGATTTCAACGCTACGCCGGATCATCTAGAACCGGCGCAGAACCGGGAGCCTTTCCATGACCTATTCGACGCACGCCTATGAGCCGGATCCTCGAAACGAGTCGATACTGATTGACATCAACGGAACGCTATTCCCCCGACATGAGGCGAAGATCTCCGTGTTTGATTCCGGCTTCGTGCTCGGCGACGGCGTCTGGGAGGGCCTTCGCGTTCATCCGGGCGCCGACGGCAAAGGCGTCATCGCGTTTCTCGACCGGCATCTGAAACGCCTTTGGGAAGGCGTGAAAACGCTCGACTTCGAGATGGGACTGACGAAGGAAGCGTTGAAGAAACGCCTTTACGACTGCCTTGACGCCAATGACGCGCATGACGGCGTCCATATCCGCCTCATGGTCTCGCGCGGGGTGAAGTCGACGCCCTATCAGGATCCGCGCGCGACGATCGGCGGGCCGACGATCGTCATCGTGCCGGAATTCAAGCGTCCGCTCGCCGAAACGGCGATCAAAGGCAAGCGGCTCTTCACCGTGCATGTGCGGCGCGGCTATCCCGACGTGCAGGACCAGAAGCTCAACTCGCATTCGAAGCTCAACTGCATCATGGCCTGCATCCAGGCGACAAAGGCCGGCGCCGATGAGGCCTTGATGCTCGACCCGCACGGCTTTGTCGCGACCTGCAACTCGACGCACTTTTTCATTGTCAAAGACGGCGAGCTTTGGACTTCAACGGGCGACTACTGCCTTGGCGGCATCACGCGCGGCGTCGTCCTCGAAATCGCGCGCGCAAACGGAATAGGCGCGAGGGAGAAAAACTTTTCCCTGCACGACGTCTACGGCGCCGAGGAGGCGTTCGTCACCGGCACCTTCGCCGGCGTGACGCCGGTCGTTGAGATCGACGGCCGCAAGATATCCGACGGACGCGGCCCGGCCGTCGAGACCTTGCAAAAGCTTTATAAGGAACGGCTCGCGGCGGAAGCGACGGGAGGACGCCGATGACTTCGGACAAGGCGCGGCCTTCCAACGCGGCCCAGACCGCGTCGCCCGCCTATCGCCTTGCGGCGCTCGATCAGGATTTCCTCTTAAGCGACGCGCGCCGCGGCGTGCGCTTCCATCTCGAATACGAAAAAGCGGAAGAAGCGCTCCGCGCCTGGGGCGTCCGGTCGACGATCGTCGTTTTCGGATCGGCGCGCATCGGCGAGAACGGCAAGGGCGAGCATGCGCGCTGGTATGACGCGGCCCGCGCCTTCGCCCGAATCGCCTCCGAACGCGGCGGCGCGAAAGACGCCGATCATGACGGTTTGCGCGACAACGTGATCGCGACGGGCGGCGGCGGCGGGATCATGGAAGCGGCGAACCGCGGCGCGCATGACGCCGGCGCGCCGTCGATCGGCTTCAACA
>JACADX010000172.1 GCA_013389125.1 Parvularculaceae bacterium
CCTCCCAGCCGCCGCCCTGAAGCGCGACGATCGTCGGCGTCAATTCGTCGTCATGCTCGTCATTGATGTCGCCGACAATCTCTTCGACAAGGTCCTCGATGGTCAATAGGCCGTCCGTGCCGCCGAATTCGTCGATGACGAGCGCCATGTGAACGCGGCTCGCCTGCATCCTCAAGAGGAGGTCGGTGACGCGCATCGACCTTGGAACATAAAGGACCGTGCGGCGAATGCTTTTCAGCACCTGTTCGTCGCGCGCAGCCGCCTGATCGGCGATCAGCGCAATGACGTCCTTGATGTGGACCATGCCGACTGGGTCGTCGAGATCGCCGCGGTAAACCGGAAGGCGCGAATGGCCGGCCTCGGCGAAGGTCTTGATCAGTCCGTCAAGCGACGTCTCCATGTCGACGGCGATGATGTCGGCGCGCGGCGCCATGACGTCGGCGACGCGTTTTTCGTCGAAGGCGATCACCCGCTCGATCATCTCGCGGCGCAGTCGCGGCAGCCGGCTCATCGCCTCGCGCTGGGCGTTATCAAGACTGGCCGGAAGTTCGCCCTCTTCCGCGGCGCGCGTGAAGAGCCCTTTGAGCTTCGAGAACAGGCCCGGACTGTCATCGTCCGCAGGTTGGTCGTCGGCGTTGCTCATTCAGCGCGGCTCCTCGCGCCGTTTGTCGCGGTCGGCATAGGGGTCCAAGACCCCGAGCGTCGCGAGAATTTGGGTTTCAAGCCGTTCCATCACGTTCGCCGCTTCGTCTTCCTCATGGTCATAGCCGACGAGATGAAGAAGCCCATGGACTATAAGGTGCGCTGCGTGGTCGCGAAAGGCGATCCCCTGCTCGGCCGCCTCCGCGCGGCATGTCTCGAAGGCGATTGCGATATCGCCGAGGAACGCGCCGGCGGGCGCGCCGGAAGGGAATGACAGAACATTTGTCGGCTTGTCCTTGCCGCGAAATCGGCGATTAAGATCGCGGAGGGTTTCGTCATCGGAAAAAAGGAGCGCAGCGCCCCCGTCGGCGCGCGGTTCTATCGCCGCAGCGGCGCGCGCGCACGCGCGCGCAAGCCGCTCCGCATCGCCAAGCTCAATCGCCCAGCGCTCGTCTTCGATGATGACGTCGAATGCTCGAAAATCGTCGACCATTGCCTTGAGCCGGCTCAGCGCCGTCGCTCGGCGTCCCGCGCGTCATAAGCGTCAATGATGCGTCCGACAAGCGGATGCCGGATGACATCGGCCGCCGTGAACCTCGAAATCGCGACGCCTTCGACGCCGTCGAGAAGTTCAAGGGCGTCTGAAAGGCCGGACGTTTCGCCGCGCGGCAGGTCGCTCTGCGAGGGATCGCCGGTCAGCGCCATGTGCGCGCCTTCGCCGAGCCGCGTCAGGAACATCTTCGTCTGCGCGACCGTCGCATTTTGCGCCTCATCGAGAATGACGGCCGCGCGCGCGAGGGTCCGACCGCGCATGAAGGCGAGCGGAGCGATCTCGATTTCGCCCGACGCGATGCGGCGTTCGACATAATCCGCATGCAGCATGTCGTGGAGCGCGTCATAAAGCGGCCGCAGATAGGGGTCGATTTTCTCTTTCACGTCGCCCGGAAGAAATCCGATGCGCTCGCCCGCCTCAAGGGCCGGCCGCGACAGCACGATGCGCTCGACCTTGCCCGCGAGGTAAAGGCCGACCGCATGCGCGACGGCGAGATAGGTTTTTCCGGTGCCGGCGGGGCCGACGCCGAAATTGAGATCGGCGCGCGAGAGCGCCTCCATATAGGCCCGCTGGGCGGCCGTCCGCGGACTGATGAGGCGCTTCGGCGTTTTGACCGCAAATCCCGAATCGGCGGCGGCCTCGCTCGACGCGGACAACTTCGCCGCGGCGCGAACGTCATCGGTTGCGATCGGATGGCCGGCCTTCAGCCGGTCATAGAGAAAGCGCAGGACGCTCGCCGCATCGGCGCGCGCCGCCGCCGGCCCCGAAATGTTAAGGACGTTTCCTCTCGGGTCGATGCGGACGCTGAACGCCTTTTCGATGATCTGCAGGTGGGCGTCGTGTTCGCCGGAAAGGGCTGCGACCAGACGATTGTCGCTGAAGGTTAGCTGGTCGACCAGCGGGATCGGATCACTCACGCGGCGCTTCTGCATCCTCTGCCTTGAATACGGCAGGGAGCCCCCTTGCAGCGCGCCCCACCACTTCGCCGGCGAGCGCGTTGGGCGTAACGCCCGACACCCGCGCCGGCGCAATCGATCCTATCATGGATGCTGGCGCACAGGCGTGAAGGCTTTGCAAATACGGAGTGCGTCCGATGAGCTGGCCCGCCCGGCGGCCGGGTCTCTCAAAGAGGATCGGCAAGGTCTTACCGACAAGGCTGTCGCAAAAAGCGTCCCTTTGCGCCTTAAGAAGGCTCTGCAAGGCCTCGAGCCGGCGATCCTTCTCCGAGTCGCTGACCTGTTTCGGCAGTGCAGCGGCCGGCGTTCCTGGTCGACGCGAATATTTGAAGGAAAATGCCGAGGCGTAACCGACCGCGCGAGCTAGCGCCAAAGTCTGTTCAAAATCCTCATCCGTTTCGCCAGGGAAACCAACGATAAAATCGCCCGATAGCGCGATATCGGCGCGGGCGGTCCGAATTTTCTCGATCAACTGGAGATAGTCGGCGGCCGTATGGCGGCGATTCATCGCCGCAAGGACCTTGTCCGACCCCGCCTGAACCGGCAGGTGCAGATAGGGCATCAGCTTGGCCTCTTCGGCGAGCGCCGCAATCAGCCCGTCATCCATGTCGCGCGGGTGCGAGGTCGTGAACCTGATGCGCCATATGCCGTCGATCGCGGCGATCGCGCGGCATAATTCGCCAAGTCCCCATTCCCGACCGCCGGGGCCTTCGCCTCGCCAAGCGTTTACGTTCTGGCCAAGGAGGGTCACTTCCCGAACGCCCCTGTCCGCCAGCAACCGAATTTCCTCAAGGATCGCGGCTGCGCTCCGAGAAACTTCGGCGCCGCGGGTATAGGGGACGACGCAAAAGGCGCAGAATTTGTCGCACCCTTCCTGCACCGTCACGAAGTCTGAAACGCCGCCGGCCCTCCGCGATCCGGCGATGGCGTCAAATTTTTCCTCGACCGCGAAAGTCGTGTCGAGCGCATCGCCCTTTTGGCGCGCCGCTTTTGCGATGAGCTCCGGAAGGCGGTGATAGGCCTGCGGGCCTACGATGATGTCGACGACGTCAGAGCGCTTCCTTACCAGCTCGCCTTCGGCCTGCGCGACGCAGCCGGCCACGGCAATTGTCATTCCGCCGACTTTTTCGGACTTGGTCTCGCACAGCCGCCCGAGATCGGAATAGAGCTTCTCGGCCGCTTTTTCCCGGATGTGGCAGGTGTTGAGAATGACAAGATCCGCTGTCGCCGCATCGTCGACCGGCCGGTAGCCGAGGGGGCGCAGCAGATCGATCATGCGCTCGCTGTCATAAACGTTCATCTGACAGCCATAGGTCCGGATATGGACCGTGCGCGCCGCGCCATTCGCGTCGCCGGACGCGCTAAGCCGCCTATCGGCCTTAACCATGGGCGTTTTTGTATCGCTCATCAGCGCTTCTATGCGGCGGCGCGAACTGGCTTGCAACTCGGCCTCGCCCGACATTGGCGAAGTGATCGGCGCTCGCGCCCATTTGACCGCCGGCGCATTGATTGCTCAGGGATTTTCCGCCAGTTTTCCGGCGGGATGGTTCGAGGATCGCGCCAGTGTTCGTAAGAAGCCTCGCCGCCGTCGGCGGCGCGTGCGCGATATTGTGCGGCGGCGCATTCGCCCAAGACGCCGAACGCACGATGACGTCGGCGCCGCTGCGCCGTCCGGTCGTCGTCGAGCTGTTTTTGTCGCAGTCCTGCAATGCGAGCCCCCCGGCGGCCGAGGTCCTTTCGGAAATCGCGCGTCGGCCTGATGTCGTCGCGCTGTCTTGGCATGTCGGTTACTGGGATGCGTTCGCGTCCCAAAAGTTCGGCGTGTGGCAGGACCCGTTCGCCCGCGCTTCCTTCGTCGACCGCCAGATGGCCTACAACAAGCGCCTTGCCGGGCGCGCCGCGAAAATGACGCCGCAAACGATCATCGACGGCGTCATCTCGGTGCGCGGGTCAAAGCGCGAGGCGATCGAACAGGGCATTCTCGAAGCCCAGGTCTTTGACGAACACGCGCGTTCGACGCCGCCGCGGCTTCACCTTGAACGGCGCGCGGACGGCGTCATCCGTACAAGGATTGAAAATGTCGGGGCGCCCTACGACGCCGTCGTCGTATCGTTTCGCCGCTCCGCTGTGACGAACATCTCCGGCGGCGACAATGCGGGGCGCGTCTTTCAAGAGGCGAATGTCGTTCGTGCGGTGACGCCGCTCATCAATAACCATGACGGCCCGGCTGAGTTCACTTTCCGCCCGCCGAAGAAAGGCCTTGATTGCGCGGTGCTCGTTCAAGAGCGCGGCCATGGGCGGATCGTCGCGGCCCGCTATTGCGGCCTCGAGGCCGAATAGCGCGAGGGTCTGACGTTAGATTGAGTTTACGACCGCGCATGCAGCGCTTGCGGATCAACCTCGGCCGCGGCCGGGCGAGCGCGCCCGCGCCGGTCGGCGATCGGCTTTCGCCGAGTCGCCTCAGGCGTGAAACCGGCGATGAAAACGCAACCGGATTCTTGCAGCGGAGAGCGACGGATTTGCGGATCCCAAGCGTTTCACTCGTGGGCGCGGCGAAAATCCGGGCCTTGAGGCTCTTTGACAAGTGAAGTTTGATCGGCGCGGCGGCGAAATGGCTGCGCGGCGATGCCGGAGACCGGGCGCCCTTGGGATTAAGAGACGCATGATCGGCGACGCGCGCATGGCGAAAGGCGCCCTTCGGAAAGGGGCCGAACAGCGCCCCGTGCGGCCTTCTATTCCGCCGCGACCGCCGCCGCGCCCAAATCGGCGACGCCCTTCACATAAGCCGCGCGCGCCGCTTTGGCCTCGAGGTCGAATTCCTCGGCGCGCCTGTTGTCTTCGGCGACCAGCTGCTCGTAGTCCGTGTCGGCGAAGGAAAGAACGCCCATATCGGCGTAGGCCGCCTTGATCTTGTCCGACCATAGTCCGATGTCGCGGACGATCGGCACGATCCTTTGAAACAGCATCGTGCGGAAGACTTTCATGTAGCCGGACTCGTTTTGAAGGCGCACGCACTCCTCAACGTCAAGCCCGAGGATTTTGTACGTCTCGCGCTGCTCGAAGCGGTCCCGCATGTGATAGCAGGCCTCGACGAGAAACTCCTCGCGCTCTTCGCGTTCTTTCTCCGTGAGCTGAGGATAATAGTCGCGAAGCGCGAGGCGGCCGAAAGCGACATGTCGCGACTCGTCCTGCATCACGAACGCATTGACCTGCTGCGTGAGCTTGTTCTTCGAAAGCTCGCGAATATTTCCGAACGCGGCGAGCGCAAGACCCTCGATCACGACCTGCATCGCGAGATAGGTCATGTCCCATCGCGAATCGCGGAGCGCCTGATCGACGAGCGTCTGGAGCGGCTTGGTCATCGGATAGGCGATGTCCATTTTTTCGAGGAGCTTCTTGTAGGCCTCGACATGCCGCGCTTCGTCCAACACCTGCGTCGCGGCGTAAAACTTCGAATCGAGATCAGGACATTGCTGCACGATTTTCGCCGCGCAGATCATCGCCGCCTGTTCGCCTTGAAGAAACTGCGAGATCGTCCACGCCTGGAAATGGCGCCGCATGAGGCCCTTTTCCTTCTCGGACGCCTTTTGCCAGATCGGCGTGTAATAAAGACCGGACATCTCGTCCGGCATCTGCATCGGGTTTTCGGAATCGAGCTCTTCGGCCCAGTCGATGCGTGAGAGCGCGTCCCACTGCATGTCCTTGCCCTTCTGGTAGAGGTGCATCATCTGCCGGCGACCATCGTCGAATCGCCAGTCGAAGGCTGTGTCGAAGCCTTGCGGCACGGTCCAGACAGGGTCGACGTCAGGGATCGGGTAAAGGTCGCGCAGGGCCACGGGGCGTTTCTCCTCCTTGAACGGAGGTACACTACCCAGTTTACCTGAAAAATTCAATAACGAACGGCGCTATTTTTTGAGGGGAACGCCGTAAAGCTCCAGCCGGTGGGCGACCAGCCTGTAACCGTGCTCTTCCGCAATCCGCCGCTGCAGCGCCTCGATCTCGGTGTTCATGAACTCGATGACCCGACCGGATTTGAGGTCGATAAGGTGATCGTGGTGATCGTCGGTCGCCTCCTCATAGCGGGAGCGCCCGTCCTGAAAATCATGCCGCTCGACGACGCCGGCCTCCTCAAAGAGGCGCATCGTCCGGTAGACGGTCGCAATCGAGATTTTGGGGTCGATCTCGACGGCCCGCCGGTGGATCTCCTCGACGTCCGGATGGTCCTGCGCCAGCGAGAGCACGCGCGCGATGACGCGTCGCTGCTCGGTCATGCGCATGCCCTTGTCCATGCAGATTTTTTCGAGCCGCTCCATTCGCCGCCGTCTCCTTTCGCGCGCCGTTAGATCACAGATCGCGGCGCATGACGAGCGCGTCTCCGCCGTTCCGGTAATAGCGCTTGCGGCGGCCGATTTTCTCGAATCCGAGCGACTGATAGAGAATTGTCGCGGCGGCGTTTGCAACATCGACTTCAAGATAAAGCGCTCTAACGCCGTCAGCGCGCGCGGCCGCCATGATCGCCTCCAGCATCGCGCGCGCGCAGCCCATTCGCCGCATGCGCCGCGCAACGCCGATCGAGAGGATTTCCGCCTCGTCGCCGATGCGCCGCCAGAACGCAAATCCCGCCGGGGGCGCGCTTTCATCAGGCGCGGCGACGATGACGCGGGCATGCCGGTCGGCGACGCCGTCGGCGACGGCCTTCGCGCCCCAGCTCGCGCTCTGAAACGATTCTGCTTCGAGCGCGACAATGGCGGCCGCATCGGAACGCTCCGCCGGCCTGATGCGCCAGTCTCTCACGGGACCGCTGCGTCGCCAAAGCCGGTCCGCGCCGACGGGATCGCATCCGGCGGTCGCAAATAGAGCGGCGCGGGCGGGGCCGCCGGATTTTCCGCTTGCATGGCGAGCCGCGCGACCGCCGCCGGATCGATGTCGCGGACGGCCGAAATTGGAAGCCGCCGGTCAAGATGCGGCGCGACGAGCGCCGCGCCCGATCCGGCGAGCCTTGCCGCCCTGCCGCCGACGCGGCGCGCCGCCTCTGCAGGCGGGCCGACAAACGGCGCGACAAGCTGGACACGATCGGCGTCGTAGAGCGCCGCGTAAACCTGGCCGCGCCGCGCATCGAACACGGTCGCAACGGCGCCCGCCTCGTCGACGCTCGCCGCAAGCGCTTCAAGGCTTGTGACCCCGATCGCGACCGCCTTCGTTCCAAGACAGAGCGCGCGGGCGAAAGCGAGCCCGACGCGGACGCCGGC
Organism: Parvularculaceae bacterium; assembly: GCA_013389125.1. Lineage (GTDB taxonomy): Bacteria > Pseudomonadota > Alphaproteobacteria > Caulobacterales > Parvularculaceae > Amphiplicatus. The sequence continues at coordinate 7,401 of JACADX010000172.1, forward strand.
GAAAGCTCCAGGACCGATGACAACGCCGACGCGGTCGATATCGGCGATTTTGAGCCCCGAACGGTCAAGGCCCTCCGCGACCATAACGGGCAGCGCTTCCGCGTGCCCGCGGCCGATAATCCGCAGCTCGCGCCAGCGCACCCCGCCCTCATCGAGGATCGCCGTCGAGCAAGCCTCAAATGACGAGTCGATGGCGAGCACCCTCATGCGCGCCTAGACGATGCGGCACGCTTCGTCGAATTCAAGACGCGGGCTCCGGGGGAAGAGGTTTTCATCCGTGCCGTAGCCGATATTGCAGAGGAAATTCGACTTCCAGGTCGTGCCGGCGAGAAATTCCCGGTCGACGCCCGCATTGTCGAAGCCCGACATCGGACCGCAATCAAGTCCGAGCGCGCGCGCCGCAATCATGAAATAGGCGCCTTGCAGCGATCCGTTGCGGAAGGCCGTTTCGGCGATGAGCTTTTCATTCCCGACGAACCAGCTCCGCGCGTCCGTGTGCGGAAAGAGTTTCGGCAGCTTCTCGTAAAACTCAGCGTCGGAAGCGACGATGACGCAGACAGGCGCCTTCATCGTCTTCTCGGCGTTGGCGCCGGAAAGATGCGGCTTGAGGCGCGCCTTGGCCTCATCGGAGGCGACAAAGACGAACCGCGCGGGAGAGCAGTTCGCCGAGGTCGCGCCCCATTTCATCAGATCGTAGACGGCCTGCATCAGCGGCCGCGAGACCTTGCGGTCCTGCCAGCCGTTCCGCGTCCGCGCCTCGCGGAAGATGAGATCGAGGGCTTCGTCGTTGATCATCTTGTCGGACATCGAGCGCCGGGCTCCGCTTTTGGTTCTCCGCCGCCTCTTACGCCACCGCTTCTACTTTCACCACCTCAGGCACGTAGTGCTTCAGCATGTTCTCGATGCCGGCTTTGAGCGTCATCGTCGAAGACGGGCAGCCGGAGCACGATCCGTGCAGCGAGAGGAAGACGACGCCGGTCCGCGGCTCATAATGCTGAAAGACGATGTCGCCGCCGTCGGCGGCGACGGCGGGCCGGACGCGCGTGTCGATGAGCTCGATGATCTGTTCGACGACTTCGCGGTCTTCCGCTTCATAGTCGTCGAGACTGGTCGCGGGCCTTCGCGCGTTCGCGGCTCCCGCCTTCAGAACCGGAAGCGCCGCAGTCAGGAAGTCCGCGATCGCTCCGAGGATCGCCGGCTTCACATGGCGCCAGTCGACCGACTCGAACTTCGTCACCGTGACGAAATCGGCGCCCAGGAATACGCCTGATACGCCGTCGACCCCGAACAGGGTCTCGGCAAGGGGGGAGGCCGTCGCCGTCTCGGCGTTCGGGAAGTCCATGCCGAGCGCGCCATGGCCTAGGATCGGCCGACCGGGCAGGAACTTCATCGACTGCGGGTTCGGGGTGTCTTCTGTCTCAATGAACATAAGTCTCACCTAAGCGCCTGGAGGCGCCTCCGCAATGGGCGGCCGCGGCGCTCGCGGGGTTGTGGGCCGGCGGGCTGAAGTTGTAGGCGTTCAAACGCCGTTCCGCGTACGACATCGAACCATAAGCCGGCGGATCAACAAACATGGACGACACCTCCACCAAAGTCTCGGACGAGGAAGCGCTCGCCTTTCATCGCGGCGCCAAGCCCGGCAAGCTTGAAGTGACGCCGACGAAGCCGATGGCGACGCAGCGCGACCTGTCGCTCGCCTACAGCCCAGGCGTGGCGATCCCGGTAAAGGAGATCGCCCGCGATCCTGACCTCGCCTACGACTACACGTCGAAAGGCAATATGGTCGCGGTCATTTCGAACGGCACGGCGATATTGGGGCTCGGCGATCTCGGCGCGCTCGCCTCAAAGCCGGTGATGGAGGGAAAGTCCGTCCTCTTTAAGCGTTTCGCCGACATCGATTCGATCGACATCGAGGTCGACACGAGAGACCCTGACGAATTCATCAATTGCGTGCGCTATCTCGGGCCGGCCTTCGGCGGCATCAATCTGGAGGATATCGCGGCTCCCGAAAGCTTCATGATCGAACAGCGCCTCAAGGAGATCATGGACATCCCGGTGTTCCATGACGACCAGCACGGCACCGCGATCATCGCTGCCGCCGGACTCCTCAACGCGCTCGACATCACCGGCAAGTCGATCCGCGAAGTGAAGGTCGCGGTTTCCGGCGCCGGTTCTTCGGCGCTTTCGGTGATCGGCCTCATCAAAGCGATGGGACTGCCGCACGAAAACGCGCTGGTGTGCGATTCGAAGGGCGTTCTTCATAAGGGCCGCCAGCTCGACCAGTGGCGCTCCGCCCATGCGATCGATACCGACAAGCGAACACTCAGCGAGGCGATGGACGGCGCCGATGTCTTCATCGGCCTTTCGGTCGCGGGCGCGGCGACGCAGGCGATGGTGAAGTCAATGGCGAAGAATCCGATCATCTTCGCGATGGCCAATCCGATCCCGGAAATCCTCCCTGAGGAAATCATCGCGGTCCGCAGCGACGCGATCATCGCGACCGGGCGATCCGACTATCCCAATCAAGTCAACAACGTCCTCGGCTTTCCCTATATCTTCCGCGGCGCGCTCGACGCCCGCGCGCGAACGATCAATGAGGAAATGAAAATCGCCTGCGCGACGGCGCTCGCGAGGCTGGCGCGCATCGACGTTCCGGACGAAGTGGCCGAAGCCTACGGAAAAAGGCTCAGATACGGCCCCGGCTATATCATCCCGACGCCCTTCGATCCGCGCCTCATCTCGACGATCCCGCCAGCCGTCGCCAAGGCGGCGGCGGCGTCCGGCGTTGCGCGAAAGCCGATCGAGGACTTGGGCGCGTATTCGGAAAAGCTCGCAGCGCGGACGGATCCTTCCGCGTCGTTTCTGCAGAAGGTCTATTCGGCCCTCAGAACCGCCAAATCGCAAAAGCGCATCGTATTCGCCGAAGGAGAAGAGGAGGTCGTGCTTCGCGCCGCTTACGCTTTCCAGCAGGAAGGCCTCGGCAAGGCGATCCTTATCGGCCGCGAAGAGATGGTCCGCGAGGGACTCAAGGCCGCCGGCCTTCCCGTCGACGCGGAGTTCGAGATCTACCATTCCCGCACGGCGCCGAATACGAATCTTTATACGGAATACCTATACGGACGGCTGCAGCGAAAAGGCTATCTCCGCCGCGACGTCATGCGTCTCGCCAATAACGACCGAAATGTCTACGCCGCGTGCATGCTCGCGCACGGCCACGCCGACGGCATGGTTACCGGCGTCACCCGCCATTACGATGTCGCGCTCGAGAATGTTCGGCTTGCGCTTGATCCAAAGCCCGGCGAGCGCCTTATCGGCCTTTGCATCATCCTCGCCAAGCACCGGACCCTGTTCGTCGCCGACACCAACATCACGGAGCTGCCGACGTCGCAGGACATGGCCGAAATCGGCGTCCAAGTCGCGCACGCTGCGCGCGATCTCGGCTATTCGCCGAAGCTCGCCTTCATTTCGCATTCGAATTTCGGCAATCCGGACACCGAACACTCCCGCCGCGTCGCCGGCGCCGTCAAGATTCTTGATGCGAGGGCGGATATCGATTTCGAATATGAAGGCGAAATGACGCCGCGCCTTGCTCTGAACGAGCGCGTGCGCGCGGCCTATCCCTTCTCGCGGCTTAAAGGCGAGGCGAACGTTCTCGTCACGCCCGGCGTTCACTCTGCGGCGATATCGACAAAGCTCCTCGGCGAGCTCGGCGGCGCGACCGTCCTCGGGCCTCTTCTCATTGGTCTCGCTCGGCCCGTTCAGATCGCGCAGATCGGCGCGCGCGTGCCCGACATCGTGACGCTCGCCGCAATGGCCGCTTATAACCTCGACACCGAGCATCGCGCCTGGGCGGAAAAATCCGGCTGAGGGCTGAAGCGGGTCGTGAGCGGCTCAGCGCATGGACCGTCAGATGCGGGTCTCGCGACGGATTAGCCCCGTCTCGCGCGTTATCGGGACGCCGACAGTGGTTTCCTCGGGCGAATCTTGCGGGAATCGCCGGCGGCCCCGGCGCTTAGGCGCTGTTTGAGATCGTTAGGGCCTTTAAGGTAAGGTTGCGGCTCGGCGACGCCGCAAAGGTAGAAGGTGTATTAATGAGCGCGCCCCGCCTCTTCATCGCCGGCGCGGTTGTCGGCCTCACGGTCGGGATCATCGCCGCCGGCCTTGTCGGCCTTAAGAGCGCGCCCGGCGTCGCGGAAAACCCCGCGAGCGGGCAAAGCGGCGGGCGGGCCGGGTAGGGACAACGC
>JACADX010000231.1 GCA_013389125.1 Parvularculaceae bacterium
CGCGGCATCGAGCGCAACGGCGTCTAGCGGGGTCAGGTGCTTTGCAAGCCGGGCTCAGTGACGCCGCACACGAATTTCGTCGCGGAAGCATACATCCTGACGAAGGAGGAAGGCGGCCGCCACACGCCGTTCTTCACGAACTATCGTCCGCAATTCTACTTCCGGACGACCGACGTCACCGGCATCGTGACGCTGAAGCAGGGCGTCGAAATGGTGATGCCGGGCGACAACACCGAGATCAATGTCGAACTCATCGTGCCGATCGCGATGGAGGAGAAGCTCCGGTTCGCCATCCGCGAAGGCGGCCGCACGGTCGGCTCGGGAATCGTGACGAAGATCGTGAAATAGCGAATGCATGCGGAGCCCTGTCGGGCTCCGCGTATTGTTGGAAGCAGTAGCGCGGACGAGAAAGACCAAGAGGCGAGGATCCCAATGCAGCAGAATATCCGCATCAGGCTCAAAGCCTTTGATCATCGCGTGCTTGACGCCTCGACCAGGGAAATCGTCGACACCGCGAAGCGCACCGGCGCGCAAGTGAGAGGGCCGATCCCGCTGCCGACGCGCATCGAGCGGTTCACGGTCAACCGCTCGCCGCACATCGACAAGAAGAGCCGCGAGCAGTTCGAAATGCGCACCCACAAGCGCGTGCTCGACATCGTGGACCCGACGCCTCAGACGGTAGACGCGCTGATGAAGCTCGACCTCTCCGCCGGCGTCGACGTTGAAATCCGCCTCGGCGCGTAAGGGAGCGGGAATAATGCGTACAGGATTGATCGCGCGAAAAGTCGGGATGACCCGCGTCTACGGCGGCGACGGCGAGCATATCCCGGTGACGGTGATGGACCTCGAAGGCTGTCAGGTCGTCGGCCAGCGCACCAACGAGAAGAACGGCTATACGGCGGTGCAGCTCGGCGCAGGTTTGGCGAAGGCCAAGCGTCTCACCAAGGCCGATCGCGGCCAGTTCGCGAAGGCGAATGTCGAGCCGAAATCGCACCTCGCCGAGTTCCGCGTCTCCGAGGACAATCTCGTCGATGTCGGGGCTGCGCTTTCGCCGGCGCATTTTCAGGTCGGGCAGAAAGTGGACGTGACGGGCGTCACCATCGGCAAGGGTTTCGCCGGCGCGATGAAGCGCCACAATTTCGGCGGCCTTCGCGCGACGCACGGCGTTTCGGTGTCGCACCGTTCGCACGGCTCGACCGGTCAGCGCCAGGACCCCGGCAAGGTGTTCAAGGGAAAGCGCATGGCCGGACACATGGGCGACGTCCAGGTGACGACGCAAAATGTCGAGGTTGTGCGCATCGATGAAGAGCGCGGCCTTATCCTTCTCAAGGGCGCCATTCCGGGGGCGAAGGGCGGCTGGGTTGAAATCCGCGACGCGGTCCGTTCCGCGCCGCCGAAGGACTTGCCGAAGCCGGCGGCGATCAAGGCGAAAGCTGGAGCCTGACATGAAACTCGACGTCGTCAGTTTTGACAAAGGAAAAGCGGGATCGATTGATCTCGCCGACGAGGTTTTCGGCCTCGCCCCGCGCGGCGACATTTTGCACCGCTGCGTGACCTGGCAGCTCGCCAAGCGTCATCAGGGGACGCACAAGTCGAAGCCGCGCAACGAGGTCAAGGCGACCTCGAAGAAAATGTACAAGCAGAAGGGGACCGGCGGCGCGCGGCACGGCAACAAGGCGGCGCCGCAGTTTCGCGGCGGCGGCACGGCGCACGGTCCCCGGCCGAGAAGCCGCGCCACGGATCTGCCGAAGAAGGTCAGGAAGCTCGCGCTCAAGCACGCGCTTTCGGCCAAGCAGGCTGCGAAAGAACTGATCATCGTCGATCAGATCGCGCTCGACGCGGCGAAGACGAAAGCGCTTGTCGAACGTTTCGAAAAACTCGGGTTCGTCAACGCGCTGATCGTCGATGCGGAAGTCAACGCCAATGTCGGCGTCGCGGCGCGCAACATTCCGAACGTCGACATTCTGCCGGCGATCGGCGCCAATGTTTACGACATTTTGCGCCGCCAAAAGCTCGTCCTGACGAAGGCGGCGGTCGCCAGCCTTGAAGCGAGGCTCAAATGAAAAAGCCGCAGAAAAAATCGACCGCCGGGGGCGCGGAGCGCCACTTCGACACGCTTGTCGCGCCGGTGATCACCGAAAAGTCGACGCTTGCGTCCGAACACAATCAGGTCGTGTTCCGCGTCCCGCTCGACGCCACGAAGCCGGAAATCGCCGAAGCCGTCGAAGCGCTCTTCAAGGTGAAAGTGAAAGCGGTCAATACGCTCCGCAACAAGGGCAAGAACAAGCAGTTTCAGGGCCGGCCCTATACGCGCTCGACCGTCAAGAAAGCGGTCGTGACGCTCGAAGAGGGCCATTCGATCGACGTCACCGGTCGGATTTGAGGTAACGATCATGCCGCTTAGAAAATTCAATCCGACGACGCCGTCGCAGCGCGGCCTCGTTCTCGTTGACCGGAGCGAGCTTTACAAAGGCCGCCCGGAGAAATCGCTGACTGAGGGCCTGAGGTCCAAGGGCGGGCGAAACAATCTCGGCCGCGTGACGATGCGCCGGCGCGGCGGCGGCGCGAAGAACCTTTATCGCGTCATCGACTTCAAGCGCCGCAAGTTCGATATCGAGGCGAAGGTCGAGCGGCTGGAGTATGATCCGAACCGCACGGCGTTCATCGCGCTTGTCAAATATCTTGACGGCGATCTCGCTTACATTATCGCCCCGCAGCGCCTCAAAGTCGGCGACAAGATCATCGCCGGCGAGAAGGTCGACGTGAAGCCCGGCAATGCGATGCCGATGCGGTCGATCCCCGTCGGCACGATCATTCACAATGTCGAACTGAAGTCGGGCAAGGGCGGACAGATTGCGCGCTCGGCCGGGACCTATGCGCAGCTTGTCGGCCGCGACGGCGCCATGGCGCAGATCCGGCTTCAGTCGGGCGAAGTACGGCTCGCGCCCGCCGAATGCATGGCGACGATCGGAGCCGTGTCGAACGCCGATCATCTCAACGAGACGGTCGGCAAGGCCGGACGGCAGCGTCACAAGGGCAATCGTCCGTCCGTTCGCGGCGTCGCGATGAATCCGATCGACCATCCGCATGGCGGCGGCGAAGGCAGGACTTCCGGCGGCCGGCATCCGGTGACGCCGTGGGGCAAGCCGACGAAGGGCCGGAAGACGCGCAAGAACAAGCGCACCGAGAAAATGATCCTGCGGTCGCGGCACGCGCGGAAGAAAGTGAACTAAGGGGCCAGGAGCTAGAAAATGCCACGTTCAGTCTGGAAAGGCCCGTTCGTCGATCGTTACCTTCTGAAAAAGGCGGACGAAGCGCAGGGCGGTTCGCACAAGGGCGGCATCAAGACCTGGTCGCGCCGGTCGACGATCCTTCCGCAATTCGTCGGGCTTACGTTCAACGTTTACAACGGCAAGAAATTCATTCCGGTTCACGTCACAGAGGACATGGTCGGCCACAAGCTCGGCGAATTCTCGCCGACGCGGACGTTCTTCGGGCACGGCGCCGACAAGAAGGTGAAGAAGGCTTAAGCCATGGGCCAGAAAAAAAACCAACGCCGGATCGCCGAGAACGCCGCGATGGCGAAAGGGCGGATGCTCCGCACCTCGCCGCAAAAGCTCAACCTTGTCGCAGAGCTCATTCGCGGCAAGAAAGTCGATCGCGCGCTTGCGGACCTCGAATTCTCGCAAAAGCGCGTCTCGAAAGCGGTGAAGCGCGTCCTCGAAAGCGCGATCGCGAACGCTGAAAACAACCACGATCTCGACATCGATGCGCTGGTCGTCGATCAGGCCTTCGTCGGCAAGAACATGGTCTTGAAGCGCTGGACGCCGCGCGGCCGCGGCCGCATGGGTCGGATCTTCAAGCCGTTCTCGGAAATCACGATTGTCGTTCGCCAAGTTGAGGAGGCCGCCTGATGGGCCAGAAGGTTAATCCGATCGGTCTCCGGCTCGGCGTCAACCGCACCTGGGATTCGCGCTGGTTCGCGCCGACGGGCGCTTACGCCGACCTCCTGCATGAGGACATCAAGATCCGCGAGTTCCTGAACGAGAAGCTGAAGCAGGCCGGCGTCTCGCGCATCATCATCGAGCGCCCGCACAAGAAGTGCCGCGTGACGATCTATACCGCGCGTCCAGGCGTCGTCATCGGCAAGAAAGGCGCGGACATCGAGAAGCTGCGCGCCGAACTCCAGCAGCACACGAAGTCGGAGACGGCGCTCAACATCGTCGAGATTAGGAAGCCGGAAATCGACGCAACGCTCGTCGCCGAAAACATCGCCCAGCAGCTTGAGCGCCGCGTCGCATTTCGCCGCGCGATGAAGCGCGCCATGCAGACGGCGATGCGCATGGGCGGGCTCGGCATCCGCGTGAACGTTTCGGGCCGCCTCGGCGGCGCTGAGATCGCGCGCATGGAATGGTACCGCGAAGGCCGTGTGCCGCTTCATACGCTGCGCGCCGACATCGATTACGGAACGGCGACGGCGCGCACGCCCTACGGCGCGATCGGCGTCAAGGTCTGGATTTTCAAGGGCGAGATCATGGATCACGATCCGATGGCGCAGGAAGCGCGCATCGTCGAAGCGCAGACCGGCGGCGTCGCCCCGGCGCGCCGAGAAGCGCGCGCCTGAGGAGGTTGGAGAGCGGATATGCTGCAGCCGAAACGCACAAAGTACAGGAAACAGTTCAAGGGCCGCATCAGCGGCGCCGCGAAAGGCGGCACGGAACTCAATTTCGGATCGCACGGCCTTAAGGCGGTCGAGCCGGAGCGCCTGACGGCGCGTCAGATCGAAGCCTCGCGCCGCGCGATCACGAGGGGCATGAAGCGCGCCGGACGCCTCTGGATCCGCATCTTCCCGGACGTGCCGGTTTCAAAAAAGCCGACCGAAGTCCGCATGGGCTCGGGAAAGGGCGCGCCGGAGCTCTGGGTCGCGAAGGTCAAGCCCGGCCGCATCATGTTCGAGATCGACGGCGTGGCGGACGAGATTGCGCGCGAGGCGCTTTTGCTCGGCGCGGCGAAGCTTCCGATCAAGACGCGCATCGTCAAGCGTCTCGGCGAATAAGGAGTGACGTCATGAAAGCTTCTGAAGCGCGCGACCTGACGGAAGACCAGCTCAAGGATCGCCTTTTGCTGCTCAAGAAAGAACAGTTCAACCTGCGTTTCCAGCGGGCCTCGGGCCAG
>JACADX010000232.1 GCA_013389125.1 Parvularculaceae bacterium
CTTCACATGCGTTCGCAGCGATCGCGCATGCGCGGCAAGGTGCAGGTCCCTTGCGCCTTCGTCGGCGGCGTTGACGAACCGCTCATAGTCGACGAGCGAGACCTTGGAATCGATCACGACCGCGTCCCCCCGCGGCAGACGGACGACATAATCCGTGCGCGCGCGCCCTTCGGCGTCCGTAAATGATTCTTGGCGCGTGAACTCGACGCCCTCGCGGAGACCGAGGCGGTTGAGGATCGTATCGACGATCATTTCGCCCCAGGCGCCTTGCATCTGCACGCTGCCCTTGAGCGCGCGGGCGAGATTCTCGGCCTCCTTCGACACCGACGCCGACTGCCGCGCAAGCTGTTCGACCTGTTCCTTGAGCGACCCGTGCTGTTTGGACGTTTCGACATGCGCGTCGCCGAGCGATTTCTTGAACGCGTCGAGGTCGTTCTTGAGCGGCGCGAGGAGATGGCCGATCTGTTCCGAATTCTGCGCCTTGAACGTCTCGCTGTGCTGCTTGAGGAGAGCGTTTGCGGTCTCGTTGAAGGACTGCCGCAACACGTCCTTCGCCTCCTTAAGGTCGGCGATTTGCCGCTCAAGGCCTTTGGCTTCCGCGCGCTCGCGCTCGAGCGTTCGCGCGAGCCCGTCGCGCTCCTCGCGCAATGCCCGCAGTTCGTTGTTCGAGGCTCGAAGCTGATCGCGCTCGGTGAGGAGCGAGGCCCGTTCGCGGCCGAGCCGCTCGACTTCGGCCCTTGCGCAGGCGAAGTCGGCCAGCGCCGCCTCGGCCGCTTTCGCCCGTTCTTCGGCCCGCGCCTGCGCGGCGAGCGCCTTCGCCCGCCCGCGTTCGGCGCGGATGATGAGAACGGCGACAAGCGCGAAGAAGAGCAGCGCGCCGATGATCGCGGCGAGCGCGATTTCCGGCGGCATCGGCGTGGCGTCGGCCAACCCCGTCTCCATTCTGGAACAAAGAACGAACATGAGGCCGCGCCGGCGCCTTCGTCAAGTCCGCGCCGCGTCAGGGCTCGAAAATTTCCTCGATCTTCCGCTTGAAGAGCGCTGCGAGCGCAAAGGCGAGCGGCAGGCTCGGGTCGTATTTTCCGGATTCGAGCGCCTGGATCGTCTGGCGCGAGACGCCGGCGAGTTCGGCGAGCCGCGCCTGGCTCCATCCCTTTTCTGCGCGCAGGTCGCGAAGCCGGTTCTTCACCGGTAACGCCATGAGATCAGCGTGCGGATGATCGCGTAGAGCGCCGAAAAGAGCGGCGCAAGGAGCGCCAATGGGAAATCCGGCGCGCCGAGAAAGGCCTCGATCGTTCCCCACGCCGCGGCGAAAATGACGCAAAAGCCCCCCGCAAGCGCGATCGCTTCAAGCTCCTTCGCTCGCTCGAACTCGTCAAGGCCGCGATAAAAGGCGGCGTAGGCGAAAGACCACAGCGCGAGGACGACGATCGCCCCGGCGACGAAGGCGGCGGCGACAGGCGGCGACGCGGCGCCGCCTTCCGAGAATCGATCCGCGCCGAGGATCGCCGAGACGAACAAAAGCCCGAGGCCGAGTTCGATGAGCCAGCGGCGCATCCGCTTCCCGCGTCGCAGCGCCGCCGCCGCGTCCGATTCGTCTTCAAGATGAGAACTCACGCGCCGCCTTTCATTGATTGCGCCGGAAGGGGCTCGCCAGAAACCGGAAAACCGCCTTGCGGCTCTGCAATAAGCTGATTCCGAGCGCGGCCGCGGTGATCCAGAACGCCGCTTCGAGCGTCAGCGCGCCGGCGGTCACGGCGACCGTCCATTCCTTAATCGAAGGGTCCGCCGCCGCCTTGTAGCCGAAAATCCCGACCCAGACCCCGAGGACGACGATCCATGCGATCGCAACGACGAGTTTCTTCATTCCATTCTCCATTGACAAGTTTCCTTGACATAGGACGCATACCCGCATATGTCAAGTATGCTTGTCACCCTCGGAGGACGCCGAATGCGCGCTTGCGCCGCCCTGCTCTGTCTCGCGGCGTTCGTTCTGCTCGCAGGCGCGGCGGCGCCGCGGAAAGACCGGGCGCCGTCCGCCGGCGAGCGCCCGCCGCAAATGATCCTCTTTTTCTGACAGCCCGACGCTTGCGGGACGGCGGCGCCGCCGGTACATGCTCGCAGCGCAGCCGCCGCCGAATCCCGCGATGAGAAAGACCCGCACCGAAACCGACAGCTTCGGCCCGATCGACGTCGACGCGACGCGTTATTGGGGAGCGCAGGCCGAACGTTCGCTCGGTAATTTCAAGATCGGCTCGGAAAAGCAGCCGGCGGCGATCATTCGCGCGCTCGGCATCGTCAAGCGCGCGAGCGCCGAGACCAACATGGCGATGGGCCGTCTTGACCCGAAGATCGGCGAAGCGATCGTCAGGGCGGCGCAGGAAGTGATCGAAGGAAAGCTCGACGCGCATTTCCCGCTCGTCGTCTGGCAGACAGGCTCGGGCACGCAATCGAACATGAACGCGAACGAGGTCATTTCAAACCGCGCGATCGAGATGCTCGGCGGCGAGATGGGCTCGAAAAAGCCCGTTCACCCGAACGACCACGTCAATATGAGCCAGTCGTCAAACGACACGTTCCC
>JACADX010000126.1 GCA_013389125.1 Parvularculaceae bacterium
AACGCCCGGCCGCTTTTTATTGTTCGGCCGGCCGGCTAGGGTGCTGGCGGCGATTCAGGAGCGCGCGATGCGATTGGCGGTTTTTGCGGCAGGTATGACAGCGGCGCTAACGCTTCTCCCTTGCTCGCCGGCGCTCGCTCAATCGGGGGACGAGGCGGTCGCCGACGCCATCGCCTGCGAGGCGGTCCGGGGATCCAAGGCGCGTCTTAGGTGCTTCGAGGCGGCGCTGCCGGCGCTAAAAGCGGCTCATCCTGGCGCCGTCGCGCTGGCGACAGAGCGCGCGGAAGCTGCGCTCCTCGCCGCTAAGGAAGCTGAAGCGCAGGATTTCGGCCTTACCCCCGCTCAAAAGGAGGACACCGAAGTCCGGACCGCGTCAGCGCGAGACTACGAGCGCGAAGCCTTCGGCGAGGAAGATCTCGCAAAGTCTCGCCGCGATGACGATGACGACGATGAGGTCGAGCGCGTCGAGGGCGTCGCCGTTGAGGTCGGCAAGAACAATCGCGGCAAGATATTCGTCATCCTCGACAATGGTCAGGTCTGGCGTCAAATCATCGGCGATTCGAACTCGCCCTACATCCCGAAGAATGTCGCAGGCCTGCCCGTGACAATCAGGAAAGGCGCGCTCGGATCCTATTTCGTCAAGATCGGCGACGCGAAATCGGCCTTCAAGGCGGAACGGATCAAATAGCCGCCGGCGTTGAGTCCGCAGCGATGGTCAGTCGCGTCGTTTCGCCTGAGAACGGCACCGTGCCGTGCCACATATAGCTTGGAAAAACGACCATCACGCCTTTCTGTGGGCGGACGAAATGCTCCGCCTCAAGCTTCGGCATTGTCGGCACTCCCGGTTCGCCGAAGGTGAGCCATCCGCTTCTGTCGTCGGCGCTCTTGGGCTCGGGAAACCGCAGATGGCTCGCTGATGAAAGCCAGCCCTGCGGGTGCACGTGATTGATATGAAAACCGCTTTCGGCAAGCCGGATGGACCAGATGCTGAAGAGCTTGTAGCCGCCGCGGTTTCGGATGCGGAGCGGATCGGACCCGGAGCCGATTTTCGCGATATAGGACGTGATCGGCCCCCTGACGGCCTCCCCTACCGCCTTCAGCGGCGGATCGTCCATCCTATCGATAGACGACAGCTGGCTGCCCTGGCGCACGGACTGGCCGAAGGGATGCGTCTTGTACTGATGATGGCGGTCGAGCGCGTCAATGAGATCGTCGACATATGCTTCCGACGACGCCCACCCCTTGGGACAAGCGAGTGGAAACCCGGCGACAAACCGCCCATAGTCGTAGACGACGCGATACCGGTCGTCGCCGAGCAGGCGCCAACACGTCGCTTGCATCGCGACAAAAAACTGATCGAGAGTATATTCCGCGAGCAGGCGGCTGATGACCCGCAATGCCTCAAGCGGCTCGCCGACCGCGAGCAGGGCGCGGGCGAGCGCCTGACGAACGCCCGGATCGTTCGGCAGCGCCGCCGCCGCCGCTTCGGCGTGAGCGCGCGCTTGCGCGTGCTTGCCGGCGGCAAGCGCCGAATTCGCCGCCGCCATCTGCAGCTGCGGATGCCCGCCGCCCGCCTTCAGCGCCGCCAGCACCTCTTCGTATTCTCCCGACGCGTCGCCGGTCTGACCCAGCACCTGCGCCCGCACAAGGCGAAGATCGAGCGACTGAGGGAACGCCTTCACGGCGGCATTGAGCGCCTGTAGGGATTTTTCGCGGTCCCCGGTCAGCATCCACACCAGCTGGGCGAGTTCCTTGTGCGCGACGGCGTCGGTCGGCCGCTTGTTGAGCGCGTCAATGAAAAACCGCTTCGCCTCATCGGCGTTTCCAAGCGCCGAGTTGGAGCGGGCGATGACGAGCGATGTTTCAGCCGCATTAATCCCGGCGCTGATTGCGCGGCGGCCCCACTCCAGCGCTTCGCTATGCCGACCGGCGTCGCCAAGTGCGGCGGCGAGGTTGTGGAGGACGACCGCATTGCCCGGCGCGATGTCGACAATCGCCCGATAGGCGGCGATCGCCTCGTCCATCCGGCCGGCCGCTTTCAGCGCATTCGCCTGTTCATTGAGGTCGTTAAGCTTTCCCACGCGTTTTCCCGATTGCGCGCCACTCCGGCCGATTTATGGTCTGCCGGAACGCCTCAGGAAAGCCCTCGATCCCGGCAAAGGAGCGCGCAATTTGACATTCGAGAGAAGAACCGTCTTGACCCATGACAAATTGCGGCTCGACGTCCGCGCCCTTAAGGGCGGCGCGAAGACTCCCGTGCTCTGCATTCCGGGCCTGACGCGCAATGCGGCCGATTTTGAGGATTTCGCGCCGCTCGCGGCGTCGACCGGCCGGGACGTGTTCGCGATTTCCCTGCGCGGACGCGGCCTTTCCGATTATGACGCGGCCTATCTCAACTATGTTCCGCCGACTTACGTAGGCGACGTCCTCGGCGCGCTCGGCCAGCTTGGCGCGCCGAAGGCGATCTTCGTCGGCACATCGCTCGGCGGAATTGTCACGATGCTGACCGCCGCGGCGGCGCCCGCGCGGGTCGCGGCAGCCGTCATCAACGATGTCGGACCCGAGTTCGCCCCTGAAGGAATTGCACGGATCGCCGGCTATGTCGGGGCGCGGGCGGAGCAAGGCGGCGGGTACGCGCCCGCGCGCGATCTCGATGCGGCGATCGACGAAATCCGGGCGATCAACGAAGTCGCCTTTCCGGGGCGAGACCGGACGTTCTGGGAGAAATTCGCACGGCGCACCTATAATCCGCAACCGGACGGCTCGTGGCGTCTCGCCTATGATCCCGCAATCGGACGCGCGCTGCTGGAGGCGGGACCCGCCCCAGACCTTTGGGCGCCGTTCGCGCGCCTTTCGGGAATCGACACGCTGATCGTGCGGGGAGCGATCAGCGATCTTCTGACGCCGCCGATCATCGAAAAGATGCGGGCCGTCAATGCGCGGTTCGACTACGCTGAGGTTGCAGATGTCGGTCATGCGCCGATGCTGACCGAACCGGACGCGTGGGACGCGATTCGCGCGTTCCTGCTTCGTTTCGATTAAATCCGGTGAATGCCGCACTCGGTCTTATGAAGCCCTCGCCAGCGACCGGCGCGCGCGTCGTCCCCCGGCGCCGTCGGCGCGGTGCACGGCCAGCATCCGATTGAAGAAAAACCCGCCTCGACCAGCGGATGCGGCGGCAGATCGTGCGCCGACATGTAGTCGGCGATTTCCTGCGCCGACCAGCGGGCGAGCGGATTGATCTTCACATGCGGGTGCGCGATTTCGACGACCGGCAGAAAGGCGCGGAGATTTCCATGCATGCGTTTTCGGCCGCTGATCCAGGCGTCAAACTCCGCAAGCGCCCTGTCGAGCGGGCGCACCTTTCGTAGCGAACAGCACGCGTCATTATCGCGCCGCCAGAGATCCCCCTTCGGATCCGTCGCCGCAAGTTCGCCCGGATCCGGCCGTATCGTCCGCACGTTCTTGAGCCCAAGCCGATCCGTCAGCTCCTCGCGATAGGCGTTCGTCTGCACGAAGTGCCTTTCGGTGTCGAGAAAGAGCACCGGCGTCGCTTTGTCGATGGACGCCAAAAGGTGCAAGAGCGGCGCTGACTCCGCGCCGAACGAAGAGACGAGCGCGATCCGGTCGCCGAACGCTTCAAGCGCGCGAATGAGGATCTGTTTTGCGGGCAGCGTCTGCGCGTCGCGATCGAGCGCCGCCGCCGCCTCCGCAAGCGATCGAGGCGCGCGCGCGACAATTGGAACTCTGGCGACTGCGGCCGTCATCGCGACGCCTACGCCGCCTCTCTCTTCGCGCCGCGAAGGACGCGCGCCGGCGCGGTCGCGTCGGCGGCCGGCTGATAAAAAACGCTGTAGGCGGCTAGGGCGCGGATAAATCCAGCAGGATCGCCGTCGCCGATCTCAAGCGCATCAAACCCGGCGCGCGCCATGAACAGCGCCTGATCGCAAAGGACGGCGCCGCGCGCCTTGACTTCGCCTTTGAAGCGCAACCGCTCGCGAAGCGTACGCGCCTGCGAATAGGCCCGACCGTCCGTGAAGTGCGGAAACTCCAGGATGACCCCGTCAAAACGCGCGACGATCTCGGCAAGGCCGTCGATATCCTCGGTATTCGGAATCGATAGCGAAAATCTTCCAGCCTCCGGCCTTGCGCCTTCGCGCCACTGCGCGAGCGAGATTTCCTCGCCTTTCGGCTGCGAGTCGACAACCGAGCCTTCGTCAGTGATGCGCAGCGTCGCCATAAAGCGCCTCCTTGAAAGTTTCGGGCCCAAGCCGGCGATAGGCGTCGAGAAATCGCTCGCCGTCGTCGCGATTGGCCTTGTAGATTCGGATAAGGCGTTCGACGGCGTCGACAATCTCGGACGACGAGAATCCGCGTCCCGTGATGACGCCGAGGCTCGCGTCGGCGCCGCCGGAGCCGCCAAGCATGATCTGGTAGAATTCCTCGCCCTTTTTGTCGACGCCGAGAATTCCGATATGGCCGACATGATGGTGGCCGCAAGCGTTGATGCAGCCTGAGATCTTGACCTTGAGTTCGCCGATGTCGGCGGCTTCTTCAGGATCGGCGAACCGCTCGGCGATCCGCTCCGCGATCGGGATCGATCGCGCATTCGCGAGATCGCAATAATCAAGTCCGGGGCACGCAATAATGTCGCTGACGAGCCCGATGTTGGGCGTTGCAAGTTCCGCTGCGTCGAGCGTGCGCCAGACCGCGAATAGATCGTCCTTGCGGACGTGCGGCAGGCAGAGATTTTGTTCGTGCGTCGCGCGGATTTCATCGAACGAATACCGCTCGGCAAGATCGGCGACCGCGTCCATTTGCCGGGCGCTGATGTCTCCAGGAGGCTTGCCGATCGGCTTCAGCGAGATCAGGACAATCGCGTACCCGCGCTGACGGTGCGGGAGGACGTTCGTCTTGACCCAGCGGTCGAACTCAGGGCGGGCGGCGCGCGCGGCGTCGAAGGCCTCGCTTTCGGCTGCGAGCCGATCGAATTTCGGCGGCGTAAAATGCCTTCTTATGCGACGAATTTCGTCGAGAGGCGCGTCAAGACTGTCCTTGTCCGATCGAGCCCACTCGTCCTCGACCATACGGCGAAATTCCGCCGCGTCTTCGGCGACGAGAATCTTCACCCGCGCTTTATACTTATTGTCGCGCCGCCCGAGACGATTGTAGATGCGCATCACCGCTTCAAGATAGGAGAGAAGATGCCGCTCGGGCAGAAATTCGCGTATCGTTTCGGCGATATAGGGGGTGCGGCCGAGGCCGCCGCCGACCATGACTTCAAAGCCGCGTTCGCCGTCAGCGCCTTTTCGAATGCGCAGACCGATGTCATGAACCTTGATCGCCGCGCGGTCCTCTGCGCTTGCCGTCACCGCGATTTTGAATTTTCTCGGCAGGAAGGAAAATTCCGGATGAAGGCTTGACCACTGCCGGATCAGCTCCGACCACACGCGCGGATCGTCGATTTCGCCGGCAATCGCGCCGGCGAAGGGGTCGGACGTGATGTTTCGAATGCAATTGCCCGATGTCTGGATCGCATGCATCTCGACATCGGCGAGCTCGTCGAGGATGTCGGGGACGTCGATGAGCGCCGGCCAGTTGTACTGAATGTTCTGGCGCGTCGTGAAATGGCCGTAACCCTTATCGTAAACGCTCGCAATATGAGCGAGCCGACGCATCTGTCGCGATGAGAGCGTTCCATAGGGGATCGCGACGCGCAACATATAGGCGTGAAGCTGCAGATAAAGGCCGTTCATCAGGCGGAGCGGCTTGAACGCCTCCTCGCTGAGCTCGCCGGAGAGGCGCCGGGCGACCTGGCCGCGGAATTCAGCGACGCGCTCGCGCACGAGAGTCTCGTCGAATTCGTCGTAGCGGTACATCAGCGCGACCCGATGGCGAGGCGCTTTTCAACGCTGTCGACCCACGCCTTCACCGCAGGAAAGGCGTTGAGATCAAAGCCGCCTTCATGCGCTGCGCGCGTATAGGCGACGAGTGAAATATCCGCGACGCTGAACGCGTCTCCGGCAATCCACTTTGCGCCCGCGAGCTGAACTTCCATTCGCGAAAGCGCGGCGAGCCCCCTTTCGAGAAGCTTCGGATCAATCTCGGAGTCCGGCTTTTTCAGGTAGAATTTCAGGAATCGGCGAACGGCGATAAAGGGTTCGTGGCTGTACTGCTCCCAGAACAGCCACTCATAGACTTTGGCGCGGGCGAAACTGTCCCGGGGGACGAGGCCGCCGCCGTGCGATTCGGCGAGAAAGAGCAGGATTGCGTTCGACTGGGCGAGCGCTCCGCCGTCCTTCGTGATGAGGAGCGGGACCTGACCTGCCGGGTTGAGCGCCAGAAATTCGGGCGTTCGCGTCTCGCCCTCAAGGACGCTGATCTCCGTCCATTCGTAGCGCTGCTCGAGATAGTCGAGCGTCCACTTGGCCTTGAGGCAGTTGCCGCTCCGGCTGTCTCCGTAAAGCCTATAGGCGCTCATTGGCCGCCTCGCTCTGCTTGCCGAGATCCTTGCGTATTGTCGGGCCGTACCTGCGGATGCTCTCCCTCAGCGCCTCGCGGCCGATGGGCCCTGACGCGTCGGCCTCGATCACATAGGCGCTGGCGATCGCCGTATCCCGCGTGAGAACGACTTCGAGTTCGGCATTGGCGGCCGCTTCGTCAAAAAGCGCCGCCTGCTCGAACCGTTCGACGAAGCCGCCGTTCGGTCCGACATAAAGCACGACGCCGTCGTAAAGCCGATTTGCGGTGATCGCCTTCATGCCGCCAGCCGCTCGATCCTTGCAAAGTCCGCCGGCGTTTCGCTGTTCGCTTTCGCCGCGACCTCGCCGATGATGAGCAGCGCCGGCCCCTTAATGTCGCCGGCGCGCACTATCGATCCAAGATCCGTAAGCGCGCCCTTAAGGACCTTCTGCCGATCCGTCGCGCCATTCTCGATGACGGCGACCGGCGTTGACTTCGCGCGGCCGTTTTCGATGAGACGGCGCGCAATCGCATCCGCCTTCGCAACGCCCATATAGACGACGAGCGTATGACCGAGCGTCGCGAGCGAGCGCCAATCAAGTTCCGGCTCGCCGTTCCCTTTCGCGTGGCCCGTCACGAAAGTCACCGCCTGCGAGACGCCCCGATGCGTCAGGGGCACGCCCGCCGCCGCCGCGCAGCCCGTCGCCGCAGTGACGCCTGGCGTCACAAAAACCGGGACGCCGGCCGCTCTGACAGCGTCGACCTCCTCGCCGCCGCGACCGAATACGAACGGATCGCCGCCCTTGCGGCGCACGACGATTCGCCCAAGACGCGCATGTTCGATCAGGCGTTGCTCAATCTCCGCCTGCGGAACGGCATGCCCCGACCGCGCCTTTCCGACGTAAAGCCGAAGCGCATCGCGGCGTTCGAGATCGAGAATCCCGTCGCTGACAAGGCGGTCGTAGAGAATGACGTCGGCTGATTGCAGGAGACGCAGCGCCTTAAGCGTGAGGAGGTCTGGATCCCCAGGCCCCGCGCCGACAATGTGAACGACGCCCGCCGCTTGATCCGATAGCGGATGATTGATCGCTTCGATCATCGCCTCGCGCGCGCCGCTTTCGTCGCCCGACAGGATGCGATGCGCGATCGGACCGTCGAAGAACGACTCCCAGAACGCGCGTCTCCGTACGACCGGCAGCCGCGACGCAACCGCTGAACGAAAGGACTTTGCAAAGGCCGCAAGCGCCGTGAGGCGCTTCGGCAAAAGCGCCTCAATCTTTTCCCGCAACCGCCGGCCGAGCACGGGCGCGGCGCCGCCCGTCGAAACAGCGACCACGACGTCGCCGCGATCAATGATCGACGGCGTAATGAAATCGGATAGGTCAGGGCGATCGACGACGTTGACGGCGGCGCCGGCGGCGCGGGCCGCCCGCGCGAGGCGCGCGGCTTCGCCTTCGTCATCGACGCAAATAAAGGCGAGCGCCGCGCCCTCGAAGATCTTGGCGGAAAGCGCGCGCGCGTCGAATTCGGCGCGATCCCGCCATTCTTCGACCAAATCCCGATCAAGCCCCGCGCCGGCGAAGACGAGGC
>JACADX010000201.1 GCA_013389125.1 Parvularculaceae bacterium
GGATCGAACCGAGAACCATCGTCGCGGCGACGGTGACGACGTAAGTTTCGAAAAGGTCCGCCGCCATCCCGGCGCAGTCGCCGACATTGTCGCCGACATTGTCGGCGATCGTCGCCGGATTGCGCGGATCATCTTCCGGAATGCCGGCTTCGCCCTTGCCGACCATGTCGCCGCCGACATCGGCGCCTTTTGTGAAAATGCCGCCGCCGAGGCGCGCGAAGACGGAGATCAGCGAGGCGCCGAGGGAGAGCGCGACGAGGCCGTTGACGACCGCGCGGCTTTCCGGCGGCAGCCCTAAAGGCCCGGTGAGAATCGCGTAATAGCCGGCGAGGCCGAGAAGGGCGAGGCCGGCGACGAGCATGCCGGTGACGGCGCCGGCGCGAAATGCGACCGAAAGGCCCTTAGCGAGGCTTTCGGACGAAGCCTGCGTCGTCCGGACGTTCGCGCGTACTGAGACGAGCATGCCGATGAAGCCGGCCGCGCCCGAAAGGATCGCGCCGGCGGCGAAGCCGAGCGCAGTCGTCAAGCCGAGCGCGAAGAGAAGGATCGCAAAGACGACGACGCCGGCGATGGTGATCGTCGTGTATTGACGCTTGAGGTAGGCCGAGGCGCCTTCCTGGATCGCGGCGGCGATCTCCTTCATCCGCTCATTGCCGGCGGACAAGGACATGACTTGCTGAATTGTGACGACGCCATAAAGGATGGCGAGCATGCCGGCCCCGACGACCAGCCATAAGCTTGTGCTCATTGGTACCCTTCCTGAGGCCGTTGCCGGCCGATTGCTGGAATTGTCGGGGCGTACGCTGAGATGGCCGCGGCGCTTTGCTCGCCTGCGCTTCAATCAGTCCCCGGACGAGATCGGCGCGATAACTGGCAAAGCCTTCTCGCAAAATCAACTGAAACTTGCCTTGAAAGCGGGCCCGGGCGCCGCTTCCTGGTCGGCGCGCGCACTGTCCGGACGCAGCCAGCAAGCAAAGGCGCGAGGGGAGAGCGGTCATTTCGATATCGGAACCACCATGTGCGGCGCCGCTGACCCTCGTCCCGCTGGATCTTTGTCGCCGCAAGCGCGCATCGCGGCCCCGGCGCCGCTCGCCCCGACCCGTGTTGAAGCAAGCTTCCGGAATCATTGGGAGAATCGGCGCACAACGACATGAGGGGCGGCGTCTGAAACATCGATCCGCAATTGTTGAAAACCGCGCCGGCGCGTCGAGCTTGCCGAGACCTCGCCGCGAGGCTATCCGCCCGAGGTTGAGCCCAGACTGGCGGAGTCGCCGGCCGGGCGGCATTGTTTGGACGGGCGACGATCTCGTCAGGCGGTTGCAAGCGGCTGGACGCCTGACGGGCGGATAATCAGCGTTTGGGGAAAATCGTCCGGCGTGCGAAAAGCCCGGCTGGACGATTTGTCCGGAAGGCCCTGGGAGAGGGTTTTCGGGTTTGGAAACGGTGTTTCGTTCGGCCGGGCGTTTTCCGGCGAAGAGCGGGGGCTTTGATGACGACCCTCAAAGACAGGATGTCGCCGACGCCGACGGCGAGCGCCGCGCTGCCCTTGAAACTCGATCTATTCGAGACTTTGACCGACGCGCTCGATTACGCCGCGCGCGGCGATGCCGGCTATAATTTCTTTAATCTGCGTGGAGAGATTTACGCGACGCTGCCCTATTCGGTTCTCCAGCGCGACGCGCGATCGCTCGCCCGCCGGCTCGCAGCCCGCTTTGAGCGCGGGGCGCGGATCGCAGTCGTCGCCGAGACCAGCCCGGAATTCCTGACCACGTTTTTCGCCTGCCAGTATGCGGGCCTCGTTCCGGCGCCGATGCCGCTGCCGGTCAATCTTGGCGGCAAGGACGGTTATTTGACGCAGGTCCGGCTGATGGTCGCCGGCGCCAAAGCCGCCGCCGCCGTCGGGCCGTCCTCGCTCAAGGACTTCTTGTCGGACGCCCTCGGCCGCAACAGCGACGTCGCCGTCGTCGATTTCGAGGAGCTCAAAGCCGGCGCGGAAACCGACGCCGTCGCCTTCGGTCCGGATGAGTTTTGCTACATTCAATATTCGTCGGGCTCGACCAGCGCGCCGAAAGGCGTCATCGGCACGCAGAAATCCGTCAACGCCAATCTTCACGGGATCACGAAGCACGGCCTCAAACTGGTCGAAAGCGACCGGGCGGCGAGCTGGCTGCCGCTTTATCACGACATGGGCCTTATCGGCTTCGCGCTCGCGCCGATGTACGGCCAGCGCTCGGTCGACTGCATCGCGACATCCGATTTCGTCCGCCGGCCGCTTCTTTGGCTGCGCGTCATTTCCGATTACGGCGCGACGATCACTTACAGCCCTTCGTTCGGGTACGAACTGTCAGCGCGCCGCTCGGCGAAGGCCGAGGACGGCGCGATCGATCTGTCGCGCCTGCGCGTCGCCGGCGTCGGCGGCGACATGGTCCGTCCGGAGGCGTTGCGCGCTTTCGCCGAGGCGTTCGCCCCGACAGGCTTTCGCGCCGGCGCGTTCCTTCCGAGCTACGGCATGGCGGAAGCGACGCTCGCGATCTCGTTCACCGAAATCGGAACGCCGGTCGACGTCGACGAAGTCGACATGCGCCACTACAATCGGTCGGGCGTCGCGCAGCCGGCCTCGGCCCTCACCTCGCCCGAGGTCAAGCGCGGTTTCGTCCTGTGCGGGCGCGCGCTGCCCGGCCATGCGGTCGAAGTGCGCGGCGAAGACGGCGCGCCATTGAAGGATCGCGAGGTCGGGCGCATCTACATCAAGGGGCCGAGCCTTACCCCCGGCTATTACAACGACGCTGAGGCGACGGCGCGGCTTTATGCCGGCGAATGGCTCGATACCGGCGACATGGGCTATTTCCTCAACGGCGAGATCGTCATCACCGGCCGCGCGAAGGATCTCATCATCATCAACGGCCGCAATATCTGGCCGCAGGATATCGAATGGGCGGTCGAAAAAGTCGACGGCGTGCGTCAGGGCGGCGTCGCGGCGTTCTCGGTCGATGACGGATTGGGCGAGCGCATCGTCGTCGTCGCCGAACGGCGCGGCCTCAGCGCCGACGAACTCGCGGAAGTCCATCGGGAGGTGGCCAAGACCATCCAGAGCGCCGCGGGCGCGCCGGCGACCGTGATCCTCGCGAAGCCCCATTCCATGGTCCTCACCTCGTCGGGAAAGCTTTCGCGGGCCAAGGTGAAACAGAAATATCTCGCCGGCGAGTTTGACGAGGCGTTGCCGGCCGCCGAGGCGCCCAAGGCGCTCGCTGAAGCGCGCGTGTGAAACGGATCGCGGTTACGGGCGGCACTGGATTCATTGGCGCCGCGTTGATCGATCAGCTTCTTTGCGAAGGCTTTGAGGTTCGCGCGCTGGCGCGCGACGCGCGAAAGCTGAAGCGCGCCGGGGACATCGCGGTGATTGAAGGCGATCTTGAGAATGTCGCGGCGCTCGATGCGCTCGCGAAGGGCGCCGACGCGCTTCTCCATCTTGCCGGCGAGACCCACGCGCGGACCGAACAGGATTACGCGCGGATCAACGTCGCCGGCGCAGAGCGCGCGGCGGCGGCGGCTGCGAAAGCCGGCGCGCGCTTCGTTCACACGTCCTCGCTGTCGGCGCGCCAGCCGGGCGCCTCGCCCTACGCGCAAAGCAAGTTCGAAAGCGAGAAGGCGGTCGCGAAAGCCTCCGGCGGAAATTTTCTCGCGCTGAGGCTGCCGGCGATTTACGGCCCCGGCGATCTCGTGACGCTTCCCTATTTCAAGCTGTTAAAGTCCGGCTTCAATTTCGAGCCTGCAACCGCGACGCCCGCCAAAGCGACGATCCTCTTCGTCGAGGATGCGGCGGGCGCGCTCATCGCCGCCGCGTCCGCCGGCGCGACCGGGGCCGTGTACGAAGTCG
Organism: Parvularculaceae bacterium; assembly: GCA_013389125.1. Lineage (GTDB taxonomy): Bacteria > Pseudomonadota > Alphaproteobacteria > Caulobacterales > Parvularculaceae > Amphiplicatus. The sequence continues at coordinate 3,878 of JACADX010000201.1, forward strand.
AGGACGACGCGCCCGAGGGGCGCTACTGGAGCGACATCGGCGAGACGCTGAGCGAGATCTACGGCAACACGGTCACCGCCTTCCGCATCCCGAAGCCCGCGGTCGCCCTGCTGCATGAGGGCGTCAGGGCGGCGGAGAGCATTTTCGGCAAGACCCCGTCGATCCGCCAGGGACAGGTCAACGAACTCTTCCACCCCGACTGGGTCGCGCGCGAGAACCTTTTTGGACGGGCGACCGGCTGGCGCCCGAAAACGCCGCTCCGCGAGGGATTTGCAAAAACGGTCCGCTGGTATCAAGAACAGGGACTTTTGTAGGGTTCAAGAACCTGGGATCAAGGAAAAGGAATTGGACTGGAATCAGGAACAGGAAACGCCGAACGACGCGGCCGCCTCGCGCGGATCAGCGCTTCAGCCCCTAATCCCAAATCCCTAATCCCTATCAGGAGCGACGCCATGAACATGCAACAATCGGGAATTCAGGCCGACGACGATCTTGTCTTCCGCCGCATCTGCGCGCTGCTCGATCCGTTGAACAAGAAAGGCGTCAAGCTGACGCGCGACGTCGACCTCGTCGCCGACCTCGAAGTCGACAGCGTTTCCGTGCTCGACATCGTGATGGATATCGAGGACCATTACGACATCTCGATCCCCGTCAACACGATCTCCGAGACGATGACGATCGGTCAGCTCGTCGACGCCATTCACGCCATCAAGGGACAGCAGGGCTGACGCGATGAGCCTCTTCGCCAAGTTTGAAAAGACCGCCGCGCTCTACAACAGCCTCTCCGAGATGGGCAAAAACCCCTTCACGGTGGTGATGGAGGACGTGCTCGGGCCGACGCGCGCGACGATCAAGGGCCGCGAGACCGTCCTTGCCGGCACGCACAATTACCTCGGCCAGACCTTCGAGCCGAAAGCGATCGCTGCGGCGAAGAAGGCGCTCGACGCGGAAGGCACCGGCACGACGGGCTCGCGCTTCGCCAACGGCACGTTTTCAGGACACAAGCGGCTGGAGCGCGAGATCGCCGACTTTCTCGGCCTTGGGCATTGCGTCGTCTTTTCGACCGGCTATGTCGCCAATCTCGGCGCGATCGCCGGCCTCATCGATCCTTCCGAGGACGTCGTTCTGGTCGACGCAGACTGCCACGCCTGCATCTATGACGGCTGCACGCTTTCGGGCGCGGAGACGATCCGCTTCCGCCACAACGATCCTGAGAGCCTCGACAAGCGGCTCGGCCGGCTCGACCCGAAATTCAAGGGCAAGCTCGTCTGCATCGAGGGCATGTATTCGATGTACGGCGACACGGCGCCGGTGAAGGAATTCGTCGATGTCGCGCACCGGCACGGCGCGCTGCTGCTCGTCGACGAAGCGCATTCCTTCGGCGTCTACGGCGAGACGGGCCGGGGCGTCTGCGAAGCCGAAGGCGTCATCGACAAGATCGACTTTTACACCGGCACCTTTTCGAAGGCGCTCGCGGCGATCGGCGGCTTCGTCGCCTCAAACCACAAGGAAGCAGAATATCTCCGCTTTTCGTCGCGGCCCTACAAGTTCACCGCCTCGCCCTCGCCGGCGACGATCGCGTCGGCGAGCGCGGCTCTCGCCAACATCAAGGCGACCCCGGCTTTGAAGGCGAAGCTTTGGGAAAACGCCAACCGGCTCCATGCCGCGCTCACGCAGTACGGGCTGAAGCTGGCGTCCGGCCCGGCCCCGGTCATATCCGTGCTGTTGCCGACGAAAGAGGAGGCCTTCGCCGCCTGGAATTTTCTCCTTGATCAGGGCGTTTACGTTAACATGGCGATCCCGCCGGGAACGCCGGGCAAGGAATCCCTGCTGCGCCTTGCGGTCTCATCGGCCCATACGAAGGACGACATCGACCGCCTTGTCGCCGCCTATGGCGCGATGGCGGAGGCGTTTCCGTCCGCGCGCGTCGCCGCGTGACTGTCACAATTCCTTGATCGGCGGCCGCTATCCCCATTCCCGCCCAAATTGAAACGCGATGCTGGCGCGGGTTTCGCTGAGACGAGGTCCGCAAGCGGACGAATGAAAGGACGCTGACCCATGTTGCGTTTGACGATCGCGGCGGCGTTCTCATCCGCTCTCGGCGCGCTCGCGCCTGCCGCCGCGGACGGCGCGGCGTTCACGCATGTGAGCTGCAAGGGCGCGCCCAATGAAATCCGCGTCACGATCAAAGGCGTCAAGAAGAGCGTGGGTCTCATGACCGCCGAGCTCTATCGCAACGAGCCGGACCATTTTCTGAAGAAGACCGGCCGCGAATTCCGCGTCCGCTTCGCAGCGCACGCGCCATTGACGCAGTTCTGCTTGACGGCGCCCGCCGCCGGGAAATACGCGATCGTCGCCTATCACGACCGCAACGCCAATCTGAAGTTCGACAAAAACCCCTTCGGCCTTCCCGCGGAGCCTTACGGCGTCTCGCAGAATCCGACGATCCGCCTTGCGCCGCCGCCGATCGAGGAAACGCTCGTCGAAGTCGACGGGGCCGGCGCGGCGATCGAAATCAGGCTCAAGGACTGATCTTTCCGCGCACGGATCAGGAGCGACCCGAATGATCGGCTGCGTTTCCTTCGAGACCGCGTTCACGCGCGCGATCGCGCCGGAGCCCCAGGATTTCGACGAAATGGGCCACGTCAACAACGCGGTCTATCTGAAATGGGCGCAGCAGATCGCGACGGCGCACTGGGACGCCGTTGCGACAAGCGCGATGAAGGCGAAATGGCTTTGGGTCGTGCTCCGTCACGAGATCGACTATCGCGATGAAGTTCTTCCCGGAGACGCGGTCGTCGCCCGCACCTGGCTCGGACGCGCCGAAGGACCGCGATTCGAC
>JACADX010000120.1 GCA_013389125.1 Parvularculaceae bacterium
CGGCAGGGTTCTCAGGAAGCCTCCAAGACGCGGCTTCCCTGCCCGCTCGCCGGAGCGTCCCGCGCCTTCAGGGTCTGGATCCAAGAGACCTCTTCCGTGCGGTTCGCATTCCCGGAAGAGCAAGCCCCGTGCCAGCGCCAATCCGTCCCATAATGATACGTATACGGATTGTATGCCGACGGATCATTCCCGCGGAACGCGACTCCGGCGGGCCGCGCGTCGCGCCCGCAAGTCCAGGTCCTCGCCTTCGGCTCGTCCCGGAATGACGTCTTTTGCCGGCCCATGCTTCCCATCCCGCCCATCGTAACCCCGCCTCAAGGGAGGGGGACGGAATTTTGTTTCCGAGCGGAATCAACAGGATCGTTGGTTAACGGCGTTTCGCGGCGACGCGGCGCGGCGATGCGCCCGAACGTCCGGCAGACCCCTTCGTTAACCCTTCGTTAACCGCCGCGAATCACTCTCGCCCTGTACAAATCGTAAGGCGGGGGCCTTGAGGCGATGCGCGCGCGGGCGAACGTATCGGTGGGCGAGCTGTTCAAACGTCTCGGCGAGACGCCGATGACGCGCAAGGCGCGCGCCGACAGCGTCTTCCGGCGTCTGCGCGAGACGGAGGAAGACGAATTCCTCGGCACATTCATCCGGGCCCCTCATAAACGTCCCGCGGCGGCAACGAAGAAGAGCGCCGACGACGATAACGGACAGGGCTGATCGACGCGCGGCGGCGCAAAATGTTCGCCTCGCCCGCACACGCTGACGGCGATTTCGGGTGCGCCGCTTCCCTCGCCTTGCCGCCGCGCCATTATTGAAGGGCGCGAAAATCCGCTGTGTCGTCGTCTACTGAGCCGTCATGCGCCGTCAGATCGTCGGGCGCGATGCTCAATTTGCGCTTGACGATCAAATCATTATTCCAGCGCGCGTTCGCCGCTCCGCGCCTCACTCGCGCAAAACCGGCTTCCGCTTTTGCCCCGGGGGCGCTAGCGAACCTTGACCGACAGGCCCCATAAAGCGCAGTATTAACGGTCACTCGCGGGGGGGCGGGGCATGACCGGAAAAACTTTCCTTGGATTGACGCTCGGATTGACGCTCGGGGCGATTTCGCTTGCGGCCTGCACGACCGCCGGCAAGCCTGATCTCGTTGTCAGCCGCATGGCGGTGACGCCGTCCTCGGCGCCGGCGGGTTCTGATCTTGAGATCGCTTCCGGCGTGCGCAATGACGGCAATGCGCCGGCGCCCGCCGATCTTGACATCGGACTTTATGAAAGCGCGGCGTCGCCGACGCCGCTCGCGCCGCTTCGCGCCTGGGCCCTGCCGGAGTCCGAGCCGCTCGCGCCCGGCGAAACGGTCGGGGATCAAGGGCGCGTTCGCGCGCCCGCGCCGCTTTCGCCCGGCGGCTATTTCATCTGCGGAGAGGCGGACGCCGGCGACCGCGTCAAGGAATCCGACGAAGACAATAACCGCCTTTGCGCGTCATTCACGGTCGTCCCCGGCAAGCCCGCGAGCGCCGACCTTGTCATCGACAAGGTCATCCCGGGCGAGTTCGCGGAAGCGAGCCGGATCGTCACCGTCCGTATAAGGAATGCCGGCACCGCGCCCGCGAAAGGCCCGTTCCGCGTCATGGCGTTCAAGCGCGCGCCGCGACAGCCGCTGCTCCTCATCGAGTGCGCGCTGACCGAGGGGCAGCTCGCCGCGGGAAGCCCGTCATCGTGCGACGACCTTGCGTTCGACGGCGTCCTCGCGCCCGGCGTCGCGAGGGACCTTACCGGCTATTTCGCGCATGTCGTCTCGAACGGCGCGGGCTTCGTGCGCCAGCCGGTCAAGCCCGGCCAGCCGCTGCAGCTCGTCAGCCGGACGATCGATTTCATGGTCGACGGCTGTTTCCCGCCGGCGGACGGCAGTCCCGTCGAATGCCGCGTCAATGAGATCGACGAAATCAACAATTTCAAGGAACTGACATTCAAGTCCCGGTGACGGCGGCTTTGCCGCCCACCCGCCGCAATGACAAGGAAGCGGCGATCAGGGTTGCGACGCACGTCCGCGCTCTCGAACAGGAAAGGCGCCGCAAGGCGGCGCCTTTTTCCGTCGGAAAACGCCCGAAACGACTAACGCTTCGAGAACTGGAAGGAGCGGCGGGCTTTCTTGCGGCCGTATTTCTTGCGCTCGACGGCGCGGCTGTCGCGGGTCAAGAATCCGCCCGCTTTGAGGAGCGCGCGAAGCGAGGGTTCGAAATTCGTCAGCGCGCGGGCGATGCCGTGACGGACGGCGCCCGCCTGGCCCGAGGGGCCGGAGCCTTCGACCGTGCAGAAGACGTCGTACTGATCCTTGCGGTTCGCGGCGACAAGCGGCTGCTTGATGATCATTTGCAGGACCGGACGGCCGAAATACTCGGCATGGTCCTTTTCGTTGACGACGATCAGGCCGCGGCCCGGCTTCAGCCAGACGCGCGCGACGGCGGTCTTGCGCTTGCCGGTCGCATAGGCGCGTCCGTGCTTGTCGATCTTTGGCTCACGGACGATTTCCGGCTGCGCCGCCGAAAGGCCGGCTTCTGCGGCGACGGATTTCAGGTCTTCAAACGAGGTCGTGCTCATGGCTTAGGCGCTCTTCGCTTTCCTGACGAGTTTGGCGTTCTTGGCGTTCAGCGCCGCAACGTCGAGTTTTTCGGGGTTCTGCGCGGCGTGCGGATGGTCGCCGCCGGCGTAGATCTTGAGGTTCGTCATCTGGCCGCGCGCGAGCGGAGAATCCTTCGGCATCATGCGGCGGACGGCGTTTTCCAGGACGCGCTCGGGAAAGCGCCCCTCGAGGATCTCTTTCGCCTTGCGTTCCTTGATCCCGCCCGGATAGCCGGTGTGCCAGTGGAATTTCGACTGCGCGCGCTTGTCACCGGTCAACACGACCTTGCCGGCGTTGACGACGATAATGTTGTCGCCGCAATCGACATGCGGCGTGAACATCGCCTTGTGCTTGCCGCGGAGGCGGGTCGCGATGACGGAAGCAAGGCGCCCGACGACGAGCCCTTCGGCGTCGATCAGCACCCATTTTTTCTCCACGTCCGCAGCCTTGGCGGAATAGGTCTTCATGGTCTTTCTTCCCGGTCCAAAGAGAAGGCCGGACCCGACATGGAAATGACGGTCCGGCCGTTTCGAGGGGGCGGATAGCAGGCGCGCAATTTCGCGTCAACCAGCGTTCAGAAAGCGCCCGAAAAACCGAAGCATTCTGTATGTGGTATCCTGATACCGGTGATTTAGACGCGCCCCCCGGGGCCGCTGTGGAATGGTCATGTTTCTGCTATCAGCCCCCTGCCCCGATCGGAGCCGGCCATGCGTGTCCTTGTTCCCGCAATCGCGCTTCTAGCCTTTGCCGCCTGCGAGCGTTCGAAGGCGCCGCAAGCGCCTCAACCCGCAGCGCCTGCGATCGCGGTGACAGAGGTCGCCGCCGCCGACGCCTATGGCGTTCCGAGCGAGAGAGTGAATGCGGTCGCCTTCTGGTCGGATCCGGGCGTCAACTTTCAGGGTCTCGTCATCGCTGCGACTGAAAGCGGCATCAAAGCCTTCAACATCGAATCCGGGACTCTCGTCGCCGAAAGCCCCGTCAAAGCGACCGGCCTTACGGTGATTTACGACGGGCAAGGGGCCGCAGCCCAAGGCTATATCGTCGCCCTCGTCGACGACGCGGTCGCCGTCATCGAAATCGACAATGCGACAAAGGCGTTGAAGCGCGTCGCAACCGCCGGCGAGACCAACGCCAAGTCCGTATGCGCCGGCCGGCAAGGCGACGGCAACGCGATTTACGAGGTCAATTCCTCGGGCCTGTCGAGCCGCACGCTAACCCCCGGAGCGACGCAATTTATCGGCGAAGCGAAACCGATCATTGCGGCGCGCGGACTGATCAGTTGCCATGTCGATGATCGCAACGGCGCCGTCATCGCGATCGGCGACGACGGCGCGGTCCGGCGCATCGATCCTTATACCGGCGAGAGCTTCGGGATTGCGATGATCGAGGGGCTCATCGCCGATTCATCCGCGATCCTTCTTTCGACCGCCGCAGGAGACGAGCCGAAAAACGGCGGCGCAATCGCCATTCTTGACGGCAAGTCGGGCCTCATCCGCCTCCTTGATCTCATCGACGGACACGCGCTCGGCATGGTGCGCGTCAAATCGACTTTCGATCTTGAGGCGGTGGCTTCCGCGACCGCGATCGCCGCTGGCTACGGCAATTACGGCGGCGTTTATCGCGACGGCGCCCTCGCCGTCGTCGCGATGCCGAGCGATGCGGCGCCGATCCGCCTCGTCCCGTGGAACGGGGTGCTTTCGGCGCTTCAGCTGCCGCTCGGCGAACCCGTCGACCCGCGCGCGCCGTCGCCCGCCCTGGAAGATGAAGGCGTCATCGACATCGAATTCGTCGAACCGTGAGCGGCGTAAAGCGCCGCGGCGAGAACGACGAGAGCGCCCGCCTGATGCGCAAGTCCGAGCGCGATCGGCGTCGCCGCGAGGACCGTAACGATGCCCAGAATGATTTGCAGTGCGACGGCGGCGAGCAGCAGCAAGGCGCGTCGTTCGATTGCTGTTCCTCGCGCCGCCAGGTAAAACCACACGGCGGCGCAGGCGAGAAAATAGGCGCCGACCCGGTGATTGAACTGCGCGGCGGCGGCCGTTTCAAAGAGATCGCCAAACCCCGGCGCGCCGTGGAAATAGCCCTCTGGGAAGAATTTCCCGTCCATCAGCGGCCAGGTGTTGAAGGTGCGCCCCGCCCGGAGCCCGGCGACGAACGCGCCGAGAACCATTTGCAGGAAAACGCCGGCCGCGAGCGCGAAAGCGAAGGCCCGGAGCGGCGAGGCCGTATTCCTCCGGATACTGACAAGATCGAGCGCGATCCACAACATCGCGGCGAAGAGGAGAACGGCGAGCGCCAGATGCGCGGCGAGCCGGTACTGGCTGACGTCGACCCGCTCCGAAAACCCGCTCGACACCATCCACCAGCCGAGCGCGCCCTGCGCCCCGCCGAGGACAAAAAGGCCGCAAAGCTTCAGCCCAAGCGCGCCGTCGATGCGTTTCGTCGCGGCGAAGAAAATCAGCGGGATCAAGAACGCGACGCCGAGGAGGCGGCCGAGGAATCGGTGCCCCCACTCCCACCAGTAGATCTCCTTGAACGCGGCGAGCGACATCCCCCAGTTGACTTCTTCATATTCGGGAATGGCCTTGTATTTCTCGAACTCGGAGAGCCAGTCCGCTTCGGAGAGCGGCGGGATAGCCCCGGTCACCGGGCGCCATTCGACGATCGAGAGCCCGGAATCGGTGAGCCGCGTCGCGCCGCCGACAATGACCATCAGCGCGACGAGCGCGCACATGGCGAACAGCCAATAGGCGACGGGACGGTTTGAAGCCGGTTGCATCAGCGGCGTTTAGCGCGGCCGGCTAGGACCAGCCAACGCCGCACTTGTCGCAGGCGCGAGTTCGAAAGTAGATACAGCGCCATGTCTCCGCGCCTGAAGAAGCTGATCGGCCTTCTCGTCCTGCTGCCGGGACTGTTGCTTTATATCGGCGCGGTCGCGACGCTTGCCGAGCGGGTTCCGAAATTCTGGCTCGTCGAGCTTTTCTATTACGTCGCCGCGGGCGTCGTCTGGGCGCTCCCGGCGATGCCCCTCATCAAATGGATGAACAGCGAGCGCCCCGATCATTGACGAAAGCGACGGGTGCTTCAGCCTCGTCGCGCCGCCGCTATCGCCGCGACGTCAATCTTGCCCATCGTCATCATCGCTTCGAAAGCGCGCCTTGCCTCCTCGCCGCCCGCCGCCAGCGCTTCGGTAAGGATGCGCGGCGTAATCTGCCAGGAAACGCCCCAGCGGTCCTTGCACCAGCCGCAGGCGCTCTCCGCGCCGCCATTCATCACGATCGCGTTCCAGTAGCGGTCGGTCTCCGCCTGATCGTCAGTTGCGATCTGGAAGGAGAAAGCCTCCGTCTGCTTGAAGGCGGCGCCGCCGTTAAGGCCGAGACATTCAACGCCGCAGACCGTGAATTCGACGGTCAGGACATCGCCCTTCTTCCCGCTTGGATAGTCGGCCGGCGAGCGCATGATTCTGCCGACCCGGCTGTCTGGAAACGTCGCCGCGTAAAAGCGTGCGGCCGTTTCCGCGTCCTTGTCGTACCAGACGCAGATCGTGTTTTTCGCCATCGGCGCCTCCACGATTTTGTTGCGCCAGGAGATTGAGGCGCCGCCGCGTCAGTTCGGCGGCCCGCCCTGCCCGCCAAGGCCCCCTGCGGGGAGCTGTCCGACGTTGCCGAGAAGCTGTTCCCAGAAGCCAAGCTCCTTGCCGCGCGTCGGCGTCTCGCGGCTCGCGACCTTGACGTCAACTGCGTCTGCAAGATCGATCGTCTCAACGCGCTCGACGACCCCGTCAGCGTTGAAATGAAAGCCGACGACCGTCCGCGCCGTGACTTCCGGCCGGAAGAACGCCCGCGAAGCGTCGAGGGCGGAAACGTAATACCAGGCGTTCCGATCGAACGTGCCTATGACCGACGGTTCACCGTATTTCGCGAGAACGCTCTCCTTGGTGTCGACGCCGGTTTGGGCCGTCAGCGCCGTTTCGCCGCGCTCAAGGACATAGCCGTGCGCCGTTCTATAGGAAACGCAGCCGGAGAGCCCGACCACCGCCAGGACCGACGCAAACACGCTGACGAATTTCATTTCTTGATCCTAATCCGGTCGAAGCTTACTTCATCAAGGAAACCGAGCGCCCCCGATGCTGGACTTCCTCTTTAAGAAAGATCCCGTTCGAAGCCAAGCCGAAACGCTCTATGCGGCGATCGCGGAACAGGCCCTCGCGCCCGAATTCTTCGCGGTCGCCGGCGCGCCCGATACGCCTGAAGGGCGATTCGACATGATCGCGCTCCACATGTTTCTTGCGGTCGACCGCCTCCTGCGGGACGCGCCGGCCGACGATCTCCTGGCCCAGCGCCTGCAGGAGGTGTTCTTCGAGCGCCTTGACGGCGCCTTGCGGGAAATGGGCGTCGGGGACCTTTCGGTCGGGCGAAAGATCCGCGGCCTCGCCGAAGCGTTCTACGGGCGCTACGCCGCCTATCGCGACGCGCTGGCCGCTGGAGACGGCGCGCTTGGCGCGGCGATCGCGCGCAACGTCCTTGGCCTTGCCGACGCGACAAAGGGAGCCCTCCTCGCCGACTATGCGATGGCGGCGCGCGGCGTTCTGGACAGTGCGCCCGTCGATGAACTCGCGGCGGCGTTTGCCGCATTGGGATCGCTGTCGCGGTCGAGATTTCGAGGAGGCGTCGATGGGCGAGGCGCATGACGATTCCGAAAGCCCGGCGCTGACGAAGATGATTGCGGTCGGGGATTTGCCGCCCGGCGGGGCCGACTTCTCGATCGACGCCGACGAAAGCCAGCGGCGCGCGATTGCGCGCCGCCTCGACATTCCCGGCGTCTCGCGCCTTGCAGGGACCATTCGCGCGACGCCATTCAAAGGCGGCGTCGCGATCCAGCTAAAGCTCGAGGTGATCGCCGAGCGTCAATGCGTCGTCAGCCTTGAACCCATGACGGAGACGATCAACGAAACGATCAACATGCGTTTTGACCGCGCGTTCCGCGATGGAGACTTTGAGGAAGACGACCTCCACATCGAGCCGCTTGAAGGCGACGCCATCGATCTTGGCGAGCTCCTCGTCCAGCATCTCTCGCTGTCGCTTGACCCCTATCCGCGAAAGCCGGGCGCGAAGAGTCTTCTTGGAAGCTATCGCAGCGCAGCATCGCCGTCGCCGTTTGCTGTGCTGAAAGACGTCGCGAAGGGCGAAGATTAATGCCTCGCCGGGCGAAAAACGTCCGGGAATCAGCGCAAGGGCGATTTATTTGCGACGCCCCCCCAATCAGCTATCTTGCGCGCCGCTGGGAGCACGTTCGACGTTGACCGACTTCCCCAAGAAATCCGAGGCGATCCCGATCGGCGTCGACGCCATGGGAACCGATTCGGGGCCCGAAGCGCTCGTGGCGGGCGCAGCGCGCGCGCTCAAGACTGGCGTGCGCGCGGCGATCGTGTTTTTCGGCGACGAGGCGGTCCTGAGGCCGTTCGTCGCCAGGCACGCCGAACTCGCGGGCGCGGCGATCGAACATTGCCCGGGCGTCGTCGCGATGACCGACAAGCCGATGCATGTTCTGCGCCGCGGCCGCGACACGTCGATGTGGAAAGCGGTCGAGGCGCAAAAGCAAGGGCGCGTCCGCGCGGTCGTCTCAGGCGGCAACACGGGCGCCTTGATGGCGGTCGCGCGCATGCAGCTCGGCATGATCGCGGGCGTCGACCGTCCGGCGGTGACGGCCCTTTGGCCGACGACGCAAGGCCGCACCGTCGTTCTCGACGTCGGCGCCAATGTCGAGGCGAGCGAGCATGAGCTCGTCAGCTTCGCGATCATGGGCGAGGCGTTCTTCCGTGCGCTGACGGGCAAGAAGAAGCCGACGGTCGGGCTCCTCAATGTCGGCGCCGAGGAGCTCAAGGGCCATGAGCTCATCCGCGCCGCCGCGCGCGTCCTCAAGGAAGCGGACCCCGACATGGCGTTCAAGGGCTTCGTCGAGGGCAACGACATCTCGCAAGGAACGGTCGACGTCGTCGTGACGGACGGGTTCACCGGAAACATCGCGCTGAAATCCGCGGAAGGCGCGGCGCGGCTCGTCGGCGGCTGGATGAAGGAGGCGCTGACGGCATCGCTTCTCGCCAAGGTCGGCTCGCTGCTCATGATGCGCGACCTGAAGAAACTGAAGCAGCGCATTGATCCCTCCTCGGTCAATGGCGGGGTCTTTCTCGGCGTCAACGGCGTTGTCGTGAAAAGCCATGGCGGCGCCGACGAGCACGGGGTCGCAGCGGCGATTTCGATGGCCGCCAATCTTGTCGGCAAGGGCTTCCGGAAGGAAGTCGCCGAGACCGCGGCGCTCGTCTTCCAGCGCGCGGGAAAGGCGCTTGAGGCGGCCGAATGACCCTTAAAGCGGTGGTGACCGGCTGCGGATCCTATCTGCCGCCCGACGTGATGACCAATCACGACCTGTCGGCGATCGTCGAGACGAGCGATGAATGGATCCGCGAACGGACCGGCATCCGCGAGCGCCATATCGCCGGCGATGATCAACGCACCTCCGATCTCGGCGTCGAAGCGGCGAAGAAGGCGCTTGCCGCCGCCGGACGCTCGCCCGCAGACGTCGACCTCATCATCGTCGCGACGACGACGCCCGATCTCACCTTTCCCTCGACCGCCGCGATCATCCAGGCAAAGCTCGGCGCGCCGGCCGCGACCGCTTTCGATATTCAGGCCGTCTGCACCGGCTTCGTCTACGCCGTCGGAACAGCCCAGAAATTTCTCGCATCGGGCCAGCACAAATGCGCGCTTGTCATCGGCGCGGAGACCTTCTCGCGCATTCTCGACTGGAGCGACCGCACGACCTGCGTCCTGTTCGGCGACGGCGCCGGCGCGTTCATCATAGAGGCGATGGACGAAGGCGACGCGAACGGCCGCGGGATCATGGCGAGCTTCCTGCGCTGCGACGGGCGCATGGCCGATCTCCTCTATGTCGACGGCGGGGTCTCCGCGACGCAGACGACCGGTCATGTGCGCATGCAGGGCAACAAGGTCTTCCGCGAAGCGATCGAGCGCATATCGGCGGCGATGCTTGCGGTCGCAGAGGAAGCAAAGGTCGACCCGAGATCGATCGACTGGTTCGTGCCGCATCAGGCGAACGAGCGGATCATTCATGGCGTCGTCAAGAAACTCGACCTTCGACCCGATCAGGTGATTTCGACGATCGCGCGCCACGGCAACACCTCGGCGGCGTCCATTCCGCTCGCCTTTTGCGAAGGCGTCGAGGACGGAAGGATCAAGCGCGGCGACCTCGTGATGCTCGAAGGCATGGGCGGCGGGCTCACCTGGGGCGCTGCGCTGCTGCGCGTTTGAGCCGCCGCCGGATTACGAACAAATCAGGAATTTCAATCGGTTATTGACCCTGCCCTAGGGGGCGGCCTAAGCTTTTCAAAGCTGAGGCGGGGAACGAGGCGAAGCATGGCGAACGGGACGTTGACGCGCGCGGATCTTACGGACGCGATTTTTCAGGCGCTTGGGATTTCGCGCAACGAATCATCGGAATTTGTGGAGCGGATTCTTGAAGAGGTGTCGCTGGCGCTCGAAAAAGGCGAAGCGGTGAAAATATCATCGTTCGGGACGTTCTCGATCCGGCAGAAGAAGCTGCGGATGGGCCGCAACCCGAAAACCGGCGAGGAGGTGCCGATCACGCCCCGCCGCGTCGTCACGTTCAGGGCCTCGCACGTTCTCAAGGATCAGATCAACAAGTCGCTCGCGGGACGGAGCGCCGCGGCGGCCGAATAGGTTCGGCAAGAAGATCATGGCGATCGCCAAGGCGGCAGAAGCGTTCAGGACGATCAGCGAAGCGTCCGACGAACTCGGCGTTCCCCAGCACGTGCTTCGCCACTGGGAGGACGTCTTCGGCCAGATAAGGCCGATGCGCCGCGCCGGCGGGCGCCGTTATTATCGCCCCGTCGATATCGACGTGCTGCGCGGCGTGCGCGTTCTCCTCTACAATCAGCGCTATACGACAAAGGGCGTGCAGAAAATCTTCCGCGACAACGGCGTCAAATATGTCGCCGAAGTCGGCCGGCTTTGGGCGGCGGGCCAGCCGATCGACCTCCGCCCGCTTGTCAACGAAGAGGCGGACGACCGCGACGCTCCGCCTGCCGCCGCGTCGCCGTCGGCGGACGTGACGGGAACGCCAACGGAACTCCCTGCTGATGTTCAGGCGCGTCTTGAAACCCTCCTCACACGACTTGAGCGTGCGCAGGCCGCGCTTGATGACGCGATCATCGCCATCGAGGCGATCGACGTGGAGTGAGGGTTTGGGGATCCGCGGCGCGCGGGCGAGCAGTTTTGGCGACCGTCAGCCCCGAAGAGCGGCCGGCCGTGCGATCGCAACGCGCGATCGGTTCGCCGGTGACACGCCGGTCCGCCCGCCAGTGCCAAATCTCTCGTCCCCGATCCTGCATCCGCGTTGCAGCCCTCGGCGCCGGCCCCTATAACGCCGCTTCTTCCGGGCTCTGCCCGGCGGGTCGGAGCGTGGCGCAGCCTGGTAGCGCACTTGACTGGGGGTCAAGGGGTCGCAGGTTCAAATCCTGTCGCTCCGACCATTTTAAGCGTATGAAAAATAAGGACGATTTCTATCCCGGCCGAAACGGGCTTCGAACCGCAATGGACGCCCGGCATTGACCGTTCTCTGGCGGGCGGCCGCGGGCATCCTGCGAATGGGCGGAAAGCGGACGGACTTTCGGAATCTTTGTCGGCCGCCGGACGCCAAAGGCTGATGGATGATTGTCGCGGGGACGACATCAGGTCCCGTATTCGGACCTCGCTGGGCGGAAGACGCGTCAATCGCATTGCGACGAGAGATCGACGCTCGCCGTCCAGCCCTGTGACGCGAAGAGATCTTCAAAGCCGGCGCGCAACATAGCCGCGCTCGGCGGCGTCAACGGCGGCGCACGATGAAGCGGCAATTCAGAGTCCGATAGCGCCCCGTCGGCGACTGCCGTCGCAGGCGCCGCACACCGTTTGTCAACGAGACCGTCGATCTTCTTTTCGATGTCAGCTTTCACGACATCCATCCAGACCGCCGAATTATGGCAATTTGACTTCCAGGCGCCCGGATTGCAGGCGCTTTCGGCGGCAAGTTCCTTGTAGACGAAGCCGCCATAGTGGACGGCGCGCACGCTCTCCAAGTCGCGGTCATAGACCGGGCTTCCGCTCGACCCCGGCGTCGTGTCGCAGCGATGAAGCAGATTCTGCTTGGCGCCCGCCGGATCTGCGTTCGGCGCGTTCGACAGCCGGCAATAATCGTCATGGCTCGCGACAAGCACGTCCCTCATCAGTTCGCGCAATCGCGCGTCGGCGCTCGCCTGCCCGCCTGCCCGCTCGAAATAATAGTTCGGATAGCCGAGCACGAGCAGCGGCGCATCTTTCGCGAGCGCCGCATCGCCGGAATGGAGGGCCGTCCTGACGAAATGCGGCGCGCCCGGGAGTTCCGCATCGTCGATCTTGAGGATCGCATAATCATTGTAGGCGTTCGGCGCGCCGACAAAAAGCGGCGTCAGGCGCTGGAAATCCGGCGGGCGATGACGCTCGTAAAGGTCGGCGTCGAGCGGGCGCAACCAGCCCGACAAATAGCTGATGTAGCGCGTTTTCGTCGTTTCCGTAACGCCATGGACGCAATGGGCGTTCGTCGCAAGGAGACCGGGCGCGACCAGAAATCCGGTGCAGCGGCTCGCGCACTCGACGTCGCCGACTTCCGAACCGCAGAAGGTATAAGCGCCGTCGGGACGCTTCAGATAGCGAAGCGCCGACAGGAAAACGACCGTCTTTGAAGCCGCGACAAGGCGCGCGCGGCGCGCATCAGGGGAAACCGCCCCGGCGGCCGCCGTCCAGAGCCCGGCGATCGCGCAGGCGCCTTCCCTGCAAGCCGCAAGGTGTTCGGCCATTGGAATGAAGTTCGGCGGGTCGCCCGGCTTGTCGCCGTATGCGGAAAGTCCCTGAACCGGCGCCGGCGGATCGATCCTCGCGATTTCGTAGATCGGCGGCGGCGGCCTTTCCGGATCGAAGTCAATACAAAGCTTGCCGACGAGATGGAAGCGCTTCTGATCGTCAGGAAGCGTCGTCGGCGGCAGGAGGCCGACGGTCGGACCGATGAATCTTTGCCCGGCCTTCGCGTTCTTCGCATTCAGCACAAGGTCGAACGCAGGGTCGCCGTCGTCGCCGGCGTTCGTCCGTGACCGGATGACAACCGACCAGTCCTTGGCCGTACTGGCGTCCGAGGCCCCGATCTCGAGAATCGACCGATGCAGCACGCTCTCGATGACGCCTCCCGCCGGCCTAGCGGCGCACCAGGAATCCGCGTTCGCGATTTCGGTGAGATCCTTGCGCGCCATCGGCGTCGCGGCCGCATGCGGCGGCGAAAGCGCCGCAAGAACGAGCCCGCCGATGAGCAGGATCGAAACGGATTTCTTCACGGCCTAATAATCCACGTATCGGGGGAAATCCCAACAATATGCGTCGCCTTCGAGAGGTCGACGCCGCGCTCCCCTCCCCGATTGGGCAATTCGATGGCGACACACGCGTCCTCCGGAGGCGTCCTGAGGGTCGGATCGACGACGCAGTCCGGCTTCGTCAGGCATCCTCGCGCCTCATCCGCCTCGAGGCACAGCCTCGTCGTCTTGAAGGTCTCGCAACGCGGCGGCGAATTCTCGAGGTCCATGCAGGACGCCCCGACCGACCACAATACGCTCCAGGCTCTCGTGTGCGGATTGCGGCGCAGCGCCAGCGGCAGCATCCAGCCGGTATTCGTGTCGCCGCTCCTCAAACCCGAAAAGTCTCCATAGAGCGACCGGTGCAACAGAATTCGAACGCCCGATCCAAGGCACGTCGAATGCTCGCCGAGCGTTGCGCGTTGGGGTTGTCCATCGCATGCGGTCGGGTCACCCCATGCTCCGACCGTGCGGAAATTCATCTTGATCGCCCTGTAGAAATTGACGATGCCGATGATCTTCTCGTTCAAATTTCCGGCGTAGGCGCTCTCGAGTTCTTGGACGGACGGGACATAGAGCGGCGTCGATGTCGCAAGGAGCCAACGTTTCAGTTCGCCCCAGCGCATTTCCGGGCTGTCGTGTTTCACCCGCGCGGCGAGCGCAGCGACAATCGGCGCGGCCATTGAGCTGCCGCTCCGCGGCGCAAGGCCGAATCCGATCTCCTGTTTCGAGAGGTCGGTGATGACGGCGTCAACGCTCCAGATGTTCTCCGCCGGCGCGGCAAGATAGGCGGTGTTGTCCTCATCAAGTCGATACGCCTCGCCGCCCGGCGTCTCGGTCATCACTGTCCAGTATGTCGATGCGGAAGCGCCGCGCGCCTTGATCAAGGACCATAGCGGCGATCGCGCCGGCGCCCCTTGCGGCTCGCTGACGCGTCGTAGCGGCGCGACAGCGATGCCGCGCGAATAGCTTCC
>JACADX010000141.1 GCA_013389125.1 Parvularculaceae bacterium
CCTTCGGAGCGATTTCAGCTTGTAGCTAGGCGCCGTCAAAGGGCGGGTCAAGGGCGACATTCTTAAGGCGCGCGTAAAGGAGCGGTTCAATACTTCCCCTGGCCGCTGCGAGCGACCGCGCGAGGTGCCCCGGCTTTGTTGTCGTCGTCATCACAAAGTCGATATTGGGGTCCGCGAAAACAAAGCCAAGCGCCGCCTCCGCCACCGGCGCCGGGCCGATCGCCTCTCGCGCCGCCGCGATCGCCTTTTTCCGATAGCGCGGCCGTAAGCCGGCGCGCGCCATGCGCCAAATGTCCGCGAGATCGTGCGGCGGAAAGAATCTCCGGTCAAGCAGCCCCTGCGCCAGCGGCGCGATGGCGACCGTCATAACGGCTTTCGCCTTCGCCTCGACGAATATCCGCTCATGCCGCCGGTCGATAATATTGTAGGGGCCCATGATCGCGTCGCAGCCGGCGCCGATCGCGCGACGGAGCGGCTCTCCCTCCCCGCAAACGCCGATCCGCTCGACTTTGCCTTCGCGCTTCAACAATCGCAGCGTCGGCATGCACGCGTCGATCTCCGTCGATGTCGGACCGTGAAGATAGAGAAGGTCGAGCCTGTCTCGGCCCAATGCTCGAAGGCTTTGATCGACATCCGCGCGGATGCCGACATCGCTGAAATCCTTGATGAGACGATGGCCCTTTCGCCGCGTTCCGGTCTTAGTGCTGACGAAAACCTCATTGCGGCCGAGCTTGCGAAGCGCATCGCCGAGGCGCCGCTCCGCATCGAAATAGAAGGGCGCCGTATCGAAATGCGCGACGCCGCCGTGAAGCGCCCCTTCAATCAACGCGCGCGTCCTCGCCGCTTCGAACCATCGCTGGCCGAGCGGTCCTGAAACGCCAAAGCCAAGCCGAAGCGTCATCCCGGTAGGCCCTGGAACGGCACGGCGGCGAGCGGCGTCCATTTGCCGTCGCCGCAGCGCCAGAGCTGGAAACCCTCCGCCATCGCGAGGAACGGCGGCAGCGTTTGCGCCAAATGATCTTGGAGCGCGGCGGCGACATGCGGGGCGACCTTGTTCTGGATTGTCACATGCGGCCGGAATTCTTCTCTGTCCTGTCCCGTGAGATGGTCGCTGAACTTCGCAGCGAGAGCCTGTCGCAAGTCGGCGAGCCGGCCGCCTTCGATCCTCAGCGCGACGCCGCGGCCGAGCCGCATCGGACCTTCGACCCTGACAGGAAACGGCGGCGTCGATTTCGCCAGTCTTGCGGCCTCGCGAATGATGGCGTTCTCCTTAACGCTTGGGAGGGCGTGAAAAAGCGTCAAATGGGCGCCGACGCGATTTCGCCCTGGCGGATAATGCCGCCGTCGCAGATCCTGGAACAGCGCATCCGACGCCTCGTCGAATTGGAGCGTTAGAATGATCGCGCTGTGCAAGGTTCAATCGACGCAAATGCCGCCCGTAACCTTGCCGCCCTCGACCTCGCTGTAGCAGCCGAACGGGCTGTCATCACGCTGACAGACGCCAGTCGCTTCGGATCCGTCCGCGGGCGGATCGCCCTCGAGCCGGCATTGGCCCTCGCAGTCCGCCTTCCCTTTGCAGGGTTTGCCGGCGTCGGCATAAGGTTTCACGCAGCGATAAAGACCTAGCATCCCTTCCTGGCGGACCTCGCCGCCCGCCGATTCGCAGGCCGCCTGATCGATTTCCGCGCGTGACCGCTCGCGCATTTCCTCGATTGTCATTTCGCCGCCCGCGCCCTCGCCATTCGCATCTGCGGAATCATCGGCTTGGGCGGGCGGCGCAGCGGGCGTTTCCGGCTCGGAGACGGGCCTAGAACAAGCCGCAGCAACCAAAACGACAAGCGATGCGAGAAGAACGCGCATGAAAATCTCCTGAAGAGCGAAAGCGCCGGCGCAAGCATAGGCCGGTTGCGCTCTCGCCGCAATTTTGACACGGTTCGCACCCGAGGGGCGGAGTGCAAACAAATGCGGGGCTTTTTAACCCTAGTCGGGCTCATTGTGCTCGGCGCTGTTGGTTGGCTGTTATGGAACATCATTCCAGCGTCAGGGATGTTCGCGGGGCTGAAGCCGAAACTGATCGACCAGTGCCGGAAGGTCGACGTCTTTCCGGGCACGGAGGACGTGACGATCGACCCGGAGCTGAATGTCGCGTTCATTTCGGCGGACGATCGCCGCGCGACGTTCGCCGGCAAGCCGGCGCAGGGCGGCGTCTACGTCCTGAAGCTCGATGGTTCGGATCGGGTGATGAAGGCCTCGCCGGACAGTTTCGGCGAGTTTCATCCGCACGGGATCAGCCTCTGGCGCGGCGCGGACGGGAGGAAGCGCCTCTTTGCAATAAATCACACATTGAACGACGGCGACAAAGTCGAAGTCTTCGACGTCGGCCTTGGCGGCGCGTTGCTGCATGTCGACACGATTGCGTTCAAGGAAATGTCCTCGCCGAACGACATCGTCGGCGTCGGTCCGCGGAGTTTTTACGTGACAAACGACCGGGGCGTCAAAGAGGGCTTCATGGCGCAGATCGAAGCCTATTTCGCCCTCCCCTTGTCGAGCATTGCCTATTTTGACGGGCAAAAAGGGCGGATCGCCGCGCGCGGCCTTACCTATGCGAATGGGATCAACGTCTCCGCCGACGGCAAGACGCTTTACGCGTCGGAGTTCCTCGGACGGAAGGTGAGCGTCTATGACCGAGATCCGGCTACCGGCGCGCTGACGAAGAAGAAGTCGATCAAGGTCAACACCGGCCCCGACAATATCGAAGTCGCCGCCGACGGCGCCTTGTGGATCGGCGGCCACTCGAAAGTCTTCGATTTTCTGAAGCATGCCGAGGACCCGGCGGCGATCTCCCCTTCCCATGTCATTCGCGTCAATCCGGAGACCGGCCTCAAGGAGGACGTGCTGATCGACGTCGCGGGAACGATCAACGGTTCGTCAGTCGGCGCGGTCTGGGACAATACGCTTGTGGTCGGCGCCGTTTTCGACGGCCATGTGATGGTCTGCCCGATCAACTAGAGCTTCGCGCCATGGCTCGGAATCAGGGCGCTCGCTCTAGTCATTGTTTGTCGCGGCGTTCGCCGCTTCGCGCCTCACTCGCGCTGAACCGCGCACACTTCAGCGCACGCCGCTTTAAGGTCAAAGGTCGAATTCAACCTCGATCGCGGTGCGATTTCCATCCGGCGCGATGACGAGGACTTCCGCCTTCGCCTCGGTCGTCGACGGATTGACGCCGAGCAGCAGTTCATCGGGCGTTTCGATCCGCCTTGCGCCCGGCGGCAAATCCGCGCTGAATTTTCTCACGAATCCCGACTGCGTGTCCTCCAGTTCAACGACAATCTGATAGGCCGCGACGCTGACCGCCGAACCCGTTGAACACACGCCGGTGTCCGGGTCGTAGGAACCGGCGCGCGGGCGCCAGCGCATCATCAAGTCGCCGTCGATGATTTTCGGCGTCGGAACAACCGGCGGGCATGGCATCGCCGCCGACAAGACATCCTGGGCGAACATCGGCGCATTGTCCTCGGCCCGCTTGCCGACGAAATCATAAACGCCGGGCGGGAAAAGCGTGATCAGTTCGGCGAAGGAGCGCTCTTCAAGCGGCGGCTCATTGCTTTCAAAGAAGAGCTCGGTCATGCCGAACTCAGGCGACGCCTGATTGGGAACGGCGCGCAGCACGTTGAACGCGCCGCCGGGGCCGCGGATCGTCGCGACCTTCCATGAATCGCCGTCGAGTATGCCGTGGAGGCCAATATCGCCGTCGGTCGCGTTAAGCTCGAAATAGATGTCATGCTTGCTGAAAGGGACCGCGGATTGCGCAAGCGCCTTATCCGCATTGGCCGCGCCTGCAAGCGCTCCGGCGGCAAGAA
The DNA here is from genome assembly GCA_013389125.1 of Parvularculaceae bacterium. Taxonomy (GTDB): domain Bacteria; phylum Pseudomonadota; class Alphaproteobacteria; order Caulobacterales; family Parvularculaceae; genus Amphiplicatus. Next base: position 3,861 of record JACADX010000141.1, read on the forward strand.
GGGTTGACTTAAGGCTAATCATTTCGGTCGCTCCGTTGGTTGCCGAACGCGCGGCGCGCACCCCTCGGACGCGCCGCCATTCGCCTGCGAAACTGCGCCCCGGCGCGATACGGCCCAATCCGGCAGATGACAGACACTGAAATTATCCATGCGGAACAGCGGTCTGGCGCTTTCGTGCGCGACACATGCGGGATCAAGCGTCACGCGATAAGCTTTGCGCGGCCGTTGCCGTTGGGCGTCGGCGCGGCGGCGCGCGTGTCCTCCGGGCTCAGCAAGTCCTCGAGGAAGAATGCGGTCAGCGCGTTCTTGCCGCCGAGGCCGGATTTCCGGTAGACGCCTTGCGCCTGCTGTCGGATTGTCCGTTCGGAAGTCGCCCGTAGCGAGGCGATCTCCTTGTGGCTGAAGCCCTTGAGGATGAAGAGCGCGACGTCGCGTTCCGCCGCGGTCAACGACCAGTCGGCGAACTGCTTGTCGATGGCGGCCTTAAGTCCTTCGACATGGTGGCCGACCGCGGCGCGCCAAGCGGCGCCGTCGCGGCGCGCTTGATCAAGCTCGCCGACGATGCGCCCGAGGTCCGCGCGCTGGCGCTCCACGCGCACGCACAGGAGGACCGCCGCCGCCGCGCTCGCGATTGTGAGGAGCAAGACCAGGGCGTCTACCGCGATGTCTTCAGGCGAGACGGCGTCGCTTTCGGTCGAAATTTCAAGCGCCATGATGAGCAGGAACGCGGCGACGGCGCCAGCCGCCAAGAGGATGCGGATCCGCGATTCCGACATTGTCGGCCTCCCGCCCCACCCGCAAAATCGATTCTCGCGCATTCAGGACCCAAGTCAATCGGCATGCAGGAGCGGCATCGAACTTATAAAGCGAAAGCAATTCATCCGCTTATCGGTCCCGCTTAAATCGCCTTGGAGGCCGTCGCGAGGAACAGGAAGCAAGCCATGTCCCGATTTTTGCGCGCCATCGGCGTTTTCCTGTTCGCCGCCCTTGGTCTTTTCTACATCGCGTTCGGCGTTTTCTACGCTTCCGTCGAGGATCTCCTCTTCTTTCACGCCGCAGCGATTCCCGATCACGCGCGCGAAGCGGTTCGCCCAATCTATTTCGCGCTGATGAAACTTGTCGGCGGGGCGACGATCGCCCTCGGGCTCTTGGGCCTCTGGGCGACGTTCGTTCCCTTGAGGCGCGGCGCGCCTTATTCGGCGACGGCGATCTTGATCGCCTACGCCGTTCCGCTTTTCATGGCGGCCGTCGTCGCCGAAATCCTCGCGAAGGCGACCGGCGCGCCGACGAGCTGGCGCATCATGGGCGGGCTGATGGCGGTCAACCTCGCCGCGTACATCACAAAGGCGCTTGGCGGGCGGCGCTCCGCTTGACAGCATGGCCGCCCGCCGCCACAGCCGCGACATGTCGCTCGCTGCCGGAAACCACACGAAGGCGCTCCTGTTCGGCGCCGTCGCCATCGCGCTGCTTTGCGCGATGGACGGCGTCATCAAGCATCTTGTCGCGACGAACGATTCCCTCGTCGTCACGCTCGGCCGATACATTTTCGGCGCCGGCTTCGCCTTTGCGATCTGGCTGCGCTCGGGCCGGCCGGCGCTGACGCGCGAGATGTTGAAGGCGCACGGCCTTCGCGGCATCGTCATCGCGATTTCAGCCTCGCTCTTCTTCTGGTGCATTTCAGTGCTGCCGCTCGCCGAACTCATCACCATCTGCTTCATCGCGCCGCTGCTTGTTCCGTTCGTCGCGCGGGCGGTGCTCGGGGAGAAGATCCGTCCGCGCTCGATGGCGGCGGCGCTCCTCGGTTTCGCCGGCGTCATTGTCGCGAGCGCGGGCGCGGAGACGGGCGAATTCGACCGCATGCGCATGCTCGGGATCGCCGGCGCGGTCGGCTCCGCCGTCACCTATGCTCTGTCGATCACGCTCCTTCGGGGCCGCGCCGGCAAAGACGGGCCGGCCGTTGTCGGCGTCCTTTCGAGCGTCATACCCGGCGCCATCATCGCCGTGCCGACGCTGGCGACCGGCGAACTCCCGCCCGCGAGCGACCTTCCGGCGTTCCTCCTCCTCGGCGCCTTCGCGGCCGCCTGCATGTGGTTCTTCGCGCGCGCTTATGCGTGCGCCGAGGCGCAGGTGCTGGCGCCGCTCGAATATACGGCGCTGATCTGGGCGGCGATCATCGGCTTCGTCTTCTTCGCGGAGGTCCCGCGCCCTGAGGTCTTCGCCGGCGCCGTCATCATCATTGGCGCCTGCCTTTGGGGCGCTCATGAACCGGCGCTCTGGCGAACGCGAAAGCCGGTCGTCGAAACGGCCCCCGCCGACAAGCCGGTTTAGAAATCCGCTCCGGCCGCGCTCTTGCGCGTCGCGCGGGGAACGCGCCGCTTCGTCCGCGGGTTTTGCAGCGCCGGCGTGCGGTCGCCCTCCTTGACGCGGAGGTCGTCCGCCGCATTGACATTCTTGTCCGGCGCCGCCTTCGATAAGGGGACGCTGGCCGCCGGTTGTTGTTCCGCTCCGCAGCGCTGGCGCCGGGGCGCCCTTTTCCGCCGCCGTGCGCGCGCAATTTCGACTGGTCATGCGGGCTGGAGGCGCAAACGGCGCCGTTTGGCGGGTTCTGAAAGGCGCCCCTCGGCCGCCGCCGATCGTCGCCGGCGAAAAGTCGTCATGGC
>JACADX010000084.1 GCA_013389125.1 Parvularculaceae bacterium
CGTCCTTCCCGTCCGCCTGCGGAAGACTTCGCCGACGATGTAGCCGACGGTCTGCGGGTGGTAGCCGGCGGCCGATCCGGGCGGCCAAAGGGGCGCCATCGCGGCGATCCGTGCGCAGATATTATCCCACCTTATCCATTCGTCCGGCGGGATCTCGTCCGCGAAACCGCAGAGTCCCGCCTGATGCGAGAGCGCCATGGCGAGGGTGATCGCCGCCTTGCCTTCGGCGGCGAATTCCGGCCAGTCCGTCGCGATCGCGCGTTCGTAGTCGAGACGGCCGTCGCTGACCGCCTTCGCGACGAGCGTCGCCATCGCCGCCTTGCCGCTCGAATAGACGCAGACGAGCGTATCCTCCGCAAATGGAATGGTCTTTTCGCGGTCCGACCAGCCGGCGGCGAGATCGGCGACAAGTTCGCCGTCGCGGAAGGCGCAAAACCGCGCGCCAAGCTCGGCGCCCTCCGCGAAATTGGCGCGGAAGGCGGCGAGGAGCTTCGGCGGCGCCGAACCCTTGATGTCGACGGCGCCGGTCATGCGCCTCGGCCTTCCGTGACCGAAACGCCGCGCGGGCGGGCGAGATTGGCGGCGATGAAGGCGCGCCGCGTCTTTTTGTCGGCGTCGAGCGCGCGAGCCTTCAGCTCATCGCGACCGGCGGATTTCTCGACGAGCTTTGCGGCTTCCCTCGCCGCGGGATCATCGCCGAGCCGCGCGGCGAAACAGCGGCTCCTGTCGGCGTCAGCGCCAAGCCGCATCAGCCCCGCCTCGATCCGCGGCGCAAGCGTCGCGTCATCGGATGCGCAGCCGGACAGCGCGAATGCGGCCGCGGCGAGGATCGCGCGCATCACTGCCGCGCCGCCATTTTCTTCGCCCCCTTCTGATCGAGGCGCCAGACGAGGCTGTCGAGCCGATCCTGTCCGAAGAAGGGTTCGTCATCGAGCACCATCAGCGGCACGCCCCAGTGATGCGCAACTTGCGCCGCTTCATTGCGCGCGAGGACCTCCGCAATGCGCCCCGGGTCGGCGCGCGCGAAGTCGCGAAGACCGGCGAGGTCGAGCCCCGCCTCGCGCGCGGCGTCCCGCATCGGCGCTTCCTCCTGCCAGTTTTCGACGCCGCCCCAGATCCGCCGCGCGACGGCGCGCGCGAAGGAAAGCCCCGCTTTCGCGGTCTCCTCGGCGGCAATGCCGAGCTCGATGAGCGGCTTCATCAGCGGCTGGTCGGCCTCGACCTTGCCCGTCGCCATGTTCATGACGATCGGATCGGGACGCGGAAAGGCGAAGGGAACGCCGAGCCGCGCGCTTTCGCGCATCACGTCCTTCACGAGATAGGGAAGCCATTGCGGGCGATTGCGCTCGAAAAACGCCGGCTCGCGCATCGCCAGCGGGCGGACGAACCGGAATTCATGTTCGATGTCGCGGTCGGCGACGATTTCCGCGAGGCGGTCGATCGCGAGATACGAATAGGGGCTCCGGAAAGACCAGTAGATGTCGAGCCGCGGCCGCATGTTCGCCCCTTCATTCTTCCTTGAATCTTCGCGGTTCCGCCCCTAAGCGTCAACGCTGTTTCGCACGCCGTCCGAAGGAGAAGAAAATGTCTCGGAAACTGCGCGTCGCCGCCCTTCAGGCGGCTTTCGGCGGCGATCTCAAGGCGAACATAAGGACTGTCGAAACGCTCGTCCGCGCCGCAGCGAAGGACGGCGCAAGGGCGATCCTCCCGCCGGAGCTCTTCCAGGGGCCCTATTTCTGCAAGCGGGAGGAGACCCGCTGGTTCGCGCAAGCGCATCCGTACAAAGAGCATCCTGTCGTCGCGACGCTCGCCCCGCTCGCGAGGGAGCTCGGCGTCGTGCTGCCGCTATCGATCTTCGAGCGATCGGGCCAGGAATATTTCAACAGCCTCGTCATGGTCGACGCCGACGGATCGATCATGGGGCTCTATCGGAAAAGCCACATACCGGACGGCCCCGGCTACGAGGAAAAGTTCTATTTCAAGCCCGGCGACACCGGCTTCAAGGTCTTCGAGACGAAAGTCGGGCGTCTCGGCGTCGGCATTTGCTGGGACCAGTGGTTTCCGGAAGCCGCGCGGGCGATGATGCTGAAGGGCGCCGAAGTCCTTTTCTTTCCGACCGCGATCGGATCGGAGCCGGAAAACCCGTCGCTTGACACCATGGCGCGCTGGCGGCGGGCGATGGTCGGCCATTCGGTCTCGAACGTCGTTCCGGTCGTCGCCGCGAACCGCATCGGCGATGAGGAGGGCCAGGTTTTCTACGGTTCGTCCTTCATCGCCAATGAGGGCGGAGACCTTCTCGCCGAAATGGGTCGGACTGAGGAGGGGTTCATCGCCGCGACGCTCGATCTCGACGCGATCGCCGAGCTTCGCGCCGGCTGGGGCTTTTTCCGCGACCGGCGTCCCGAGCTTTATCGAAGCCTAATCGGCGAAAAATGAGCATTGGAGGCCGGCGCCGGCGGGACCGCCGGTTTGGCGCAAATCATGCTTTGCTCTCCTTGGAATTGGCGTCTCGCGCCTTAGGCAGGGTTAACGCATGAGCAAGCCGGTAAGATCCGTCGCCGACATCGTCATCCTCAACGCAGCGGACGCGCCCGACGATGCGGCGCTTCTTGAAGCGGTCAACGCCGCGGAGACCGTCGGCCACAAGCTCGCCGCCGCCCGCAAGGCGAAAGGGCTGACGCTTCAGACCGTGCATGAAGGAACGAAAGTGAAGATCGCCCATCTCGCGGCGATCGAACTCGGCGATCAGAGCTCGCTTCCCGCGGTTCCGTTCGCCGCCGGTTTCGTTAAGGCTTACGCGCAGTTCCTCGGCCTTGACGCCAATGCGTATTCGGCCGCCTACAAGGCGGAATTCAGCGCCGGGCCCATTGCGCCCGCTTCGCCGGCGCGTTCTGCTCCGGCCAAGATCGAGACAGCGCCAACAGAGACGGCGATCGCCGCGCTCGGGCGCGCCGAACCGCCGCTCGCAGCGATCAATGAGGAACCCCCAGCGCTTGCTGCGCCGCCGCCAATCGCCGCGTCGATCGAGGTCGCGCCCGCCCTCGAGCCGGCCCCGGCGCCAGCGCCCGTGCGCGCAAAATCCGCCGCGCCGCCGGACCGCTTCGTCGCCTATTTCGGGATCGGCGCCGCCTTTCTTTGCGTCGCCTGGATCGGCGGCAACGCGCTGTTGTCGAGGCCTGCCGCGCCGGCGCCGACAGTGACATTCACAAGTCTTGCGCCGGCGACGAACGCGGAAACGCCGATTGTCGAACCGGAAAGACGGGCGACGCCTGTCCCTGAACCCGCCGCGCCGGCGCTCGCGGAAACGGAACCCGCCATCGATCCGTTGGCGGAAGAACCCCGGTTCGCCGTCGTCAAGCCGCCCAAGGTGAAGCCGGCGCCGAAGCCTGCGCGCTCCGAGGACCCGGCGATGACGGAAATCGCGATCGCCGATGCGCCTGTCGTCGCGGCGACGTCGCCGGCGGGGCCGGGCGGCGCGACATCGGGCGCCGTCGATCCGTTCGAGCTTCCCGCGATCTCGGAGCCGACGCCGGCGATCGCCGAAACGATCGAGCCGGCGAAAGTGATCCGTTCGGCCGCGCCCAAATATCCGGAACGCTGCAGCGCGCGCTCAAAACGCGTCGAAGCGGTCACCGTCGCGTTCGACGTGACCGTCGAGGGCCGC
>JACADX010000156.1 GCA_013389125.1 Parvularculaceae bacterium
CTGTTATCCGTTTCAAAACGCCCGGCCCGACGCCCTTCGCCCCCAAAGAGCGCAGGCTGCGGCAGAGCAGACCGCGAACGGTGGATCCGCCCGAGTCGGGCCTTGTCATGCAGAAACTGTGCCAATTCGGTACGGCCTTGGCATTTTATCGTATCCTATTGAAACAAAAGCGGTCTTTGTTAACGAGGTGTTGCGGCCGCGGCGAGATTTGGCCGCAGGTCTGTCGGAAACTTGGACACCGGCGCGCGTCGGAATTTGGAGCAACGCCGATCGTCATCGACGACCAGCCGTGATGACCGACTGCACGCGCCGCTTCACCCGCGCCTTCAAGGTGACGGATGCGGCGCGCCATGACGGCGCGCAAATCAAGGACCTGGCGCGGACCGACATTCTCGCGACCGGCGTATGGGCGGACACGGCCTATCGCTCCAAAGCCAATAAGCTCTGGCTCGCGCGCCATGGCCTCGTCTCGCATATTCATCGCAAACGGCCGAGGGGCCGGCCGATGCCCGAACATGCGCGGCGCGGCAACGCGACGAAGTCGAGGGTGCGCGCCTTCGTCGAGCGCGCCTTCGCCGATCAGAAGCCTCGCTGTGGGCCGAAGATCCGAACCGTCGGCCTCGCGCGGGCGACGATCAAAATCGGCCTCGCCAGCATCGCCGACAACATGCGCCGCTTCGTCTTCCGTCGCCGACAAGCCATGGCGATCGCATGACCAGGAGCGCCGACGCCGGCAAACGGGCGAACAGGCGGCGATCAGAATGCGGACGAAACGCCGAATTCACCGCGCATTCCCGCCGCCAGACCGCCCGCCGCCAGTCAACTGCGAAATTCGCGGTTGCTCTCGGCGTCCAGCTTTAAAACGCCGCGCGGGACGCGGAAGCGTCCTCAAAAAATTAGACTGGATGCTTCGCATTCCGCGCAGCCTCGCCATTCTTGAAGGAAAGCGTCCTGCCGGGAACAAGAGGTTCCGCGGAGCAGGCGAAGCCGCGAGCGAAAGGGATCAGGGTGCGGCGGATGGCGAATGGCGAATAGAAAATCGGGATTAGGGATTAGGGAATTGGAAAGTGCGATCGCGATGAGACCGGCAGACGGCAATCGGCGCGCGGCGGCTTGCGGCCATGACGCCTTGTCGCCGGCGACGATCGGCGACGGCCGGACGGGCGCCTTTCCGAACCCGTCAAATGGCGCCGCTTGCGGCTGCGCCCCGCGAGGAAAGCCGAATTTGCACGCGCAGCGCCGCAAATAGGCGCCCTTTCGGGGACCGCACGCCGCCGGTTTGCCTGCCGTCGAACAGGCTCTATACGTCCGCCCCATGCATGACCTTAAGGAAATAAGGGACAAACCCGATCGGTTCGACGCCGGCCTCGCGCGCCGGGGGCTTGCCGCGCGCGCGGCGTAAATCCTCGACCTCGACGCGAAGGCGCGAGGGCTGACGACGCGCCTTCAGGACTTGCAGGCGAAGCGGAACGCCGCCTCGAAGGCGATCGGGGCGGCCAAGCAGAAGAAGGACGAGGCGGAAGCCGAGCGCCTGATGGCGGAGGTCGAGAGCGTCAAGCAGGAAATGCCGGCGCTCGAAAGGGAGCAAGCAGGGCTCCAGAAAAAGCTCGACGACATTCTCGCCGCGATCCCAAACCTGCCGGCCGACGACGTTCCGGACGGCAAGGACGAGACGGAAAACGTCGAGGTGCGGAGATGGGGCGCGCCGAAGCGCCTCAACAACGCGAAGGAGCATTTCGACATCGGCGAGGCGCTGGGCCTCATGGATTTCGAGACCGCGGCGAAAATCTCCGGCGCGCGCTTCGTGCTCCTCAAAGGCGCGCTGGCGCGGATGGAACGCGCGATCGCCAATCTGATGCTTGACACGCATACGGCGGAGTTCGGGTATCTGGAATGCGTTCCGCCCGCGCTTGTGCGCGACATGGCGCCGTTCGGCGTCGGACAGCTGCCGAAATTTGAAGAGGACCTCTTCCGCACCACCAATGGATTCTGGCTGACGTCGACGGCGGAGGTGACGCTTTCGAACATCGTCGCTGAAATGATCCTCGACGAAGACGATCTCCCTTTGCGCTTCACCGCCTGGACGCCGTGCTTTCGCTCGGAGGCCGGCGCGGCCGGAAAGGACACGCGCGGCATGATCCGCATGCACCAGTTCTCGAAGGTCGAACTCGTCTCGGTCGCGGCGCCGGAAAAGTCGAATGAGGAGCACGAGCGCATGACCCAATGCGCCGAGGCGATCCTCAAGAAGCTCGAATTGCCGTTCCGCACGGTGGCGCTCTGCGCCGGCGATATGGGCTTTGCTTCGAGGAAGACATACGACATTGAGGTCTGGCTGCCCGGCCAGAACAAATTTCGCGAGATTTCCTCCTGCTCGAACTGCGGCGACTTCCAGGCGCGACGGATGCGGGCGCGGTTTCGCCGGAAGGGCGAAAAGGGGACGGAGTTCGTCCACACCTTGAACGGCTCCGGCCTCGCGGTCGGGCGCACGCTCGTCGCCGTGCTCGAAAATTATCAGCAGGAGGACGGTTCGGTCGCTATCCCTGACATCCTGAAACCTTATATGGGCGGCATGACGAGGATTTCGGCTTGAGAATTCTTTGCACCAATGACGACGGCATTCACGCGCGCGGGCTCGAAAGCCTCGTCTATATCGCGCGCCTGCTATCGGACGACGTCTGGGTCGTTGCGCCGCACGAAGAGCAGTCGGGCGCGGCGAGGGCCCTGACGCTCGCCAATCCGATCCGCATCCGCGAATACGATCCGCGGCGATTTTCCGTATCAGGAACGCCGTCTGACGCCGTAATGATGGCGACGCAAAAGCTCCTCGCCGACAAGCCCGCCGACCTCGTCCTCTCCGGCGTCAACAACGGGCAGAACCTCGCCGAAGACGTGACGGTCTCGGGAACGATCGCCGGCGCCTTTCAGGGGATGAGCCTCGGCATTCCGTCGATCGCGCTTTCTCTCGCAAGGCTCAATCGCGACAAAGCGCGGTGGGCGACGCCGGAGCGCCACGCGCCGGGGATCATCCGGAAGCTGCTTGAAGCCGGCTGGCCGAAGGACGTCGTCATCAACATCAATTTCCCGGACACGGATCCCGACGCCGTCGCCGGCGTCGCGGTGACGCGCCAGGGCCACCGCGACGACTTCAAGCTCTTCATCGAGGAGCGGCAGGATCTCCGCGGCGGGAAATATTACTGGTACGGCTACGAGGGAACGCTGTCGAACCCGCCGGAGGGCGTCGATCTTCGCGCCGTCTATGACGGGCGGATATCGATCACGCCGCTCCACCTCGCCTTGACGCATGAGGATTCAAGGGCGCGGCTCGCCCGCATCTTCGGCGAAGGCGGCAATGGATGAACGGAAATCTTAACCGCTTGTTAACCGAAAGCGGCGACCGGTTACCGTAAAGTTAATGGGGCAAGGAGATTCTCGATGGCGAGGCTTCTCTGGTCGATGGCGCTGTTGACGACAAGCGCGCTCGCCGCCTGCGGCTCGAGCAATCACGCGCCGGTCGTCTACGGAACGGCCCCGACCGCGGCGCCGACGGCGCGGATCTACAATTCGCCGGATGAAATCGCCGCCGAACGGCGCGCCGCCCAATACGCGATCGCCGCGGCCGAAACGCCTTATTACGGCGGGGCGCCCTCCTACGGCGCCGGCGTTTCGCCCGCCCTCGCCGCGAAGGGTCCGGCGCCCTTGACGCCGGTCGATGAGACATGGCGCGAGGGCCGGTTCGATTACGACGCCGCGCCCGTCTATCTCGCGCAGGCGGAGACCCAAACTGTCAGTCCGTATACAGAGGAACTGCCGGGACAAACGACCGTGCGGCCGGGCGACACCGTCTATGCGATCGCGCGCCGGACCGGCGCGTCGCCGCAGGCGATCATTGCGCTGAACCGCATGTCGCCGCCATACGCCCTCTCGGTCGGCGAGACGATCCGCGTGCCGTCGAGCGCCGTGCCGCCCTCGCGCGCGGCGGCGGGCGGTCCGATCAACGTTGCCGCGTCGACGCGCGCGGACGGCGCATACGCCGTGCGGCCGGGCGACACGCTCTATTCGATCTCGCGCGCGGCCGGCGTTCCGGGCAGCGCGCTCGCGGAGGCCAATCGCCTCCGGGCGCCGTACGCGCTCAATGTCGGCCAGCCGCTCGTTATCCC